>JAOAFU010000064.1 GCA_026416115.1 Bacteroidales bacterium
CGGAAAACTTTTGAGCCCAATCATGCCAAGCTTTATCTTTTTAAATTGGACGATCGACAAATTAGGAAAAACTTATTTATCACCGGTAGCAGCAATTTAACACAAGCTGGTCTTTCCAGACAAAACGAGTTTAATGTTGAAATTTCGGATTATGGATTTGACGATGCCGAACAATATTTTGATAAGCTTTGGGAAAAAGCAGTAAAAATAACCGAATGGGATGATGTTAAAAAACGCCTCATTGAAATTGTTGAACAGGAAACACATGTTAAGAAAATTACGCCTTTCGAGGCTTATCTGTTAGTTCTTAAATCGTACCTTGAGTCGTATGAGCATAAGGATATAGGTACCTATATACCTCAGTTTCTTGAAAAAATAGGGTACAAAAGTTACCAGTACCAGCTCGATGCCGTAAGAATGGGATTATCGATCATCGAACAGCACCACGGGGTGATCGTAGCCGATGTGGTAGGGCTTGGGAAGACCATTATAGCCTGTGCCATAGCCAAAGCCCTGAAGAAGCGTGGTATGGTAATATGTCCACCAGGATTGATAGGTAACGATAATAAAACCGAAGGCTGGAATAAGTATCTCGACCAGTTTGAACTTTACGATTGGGAGGTACGGTCGATTGGAAAGCTTGAGGAAACGTTTGAATATATCAAAGAACATCGTGATTTTGAAGTAATTATAGTCGACGAAGCCCATCGTTTTCGTAATGCCGACACGCAGGGATATGAGCTTCTCAAGAACATATGTCGTGGGCGCAAAGTTATTTTACTCACGGCAACCCCTTTCAATAATCGGCCGGCCGATATTCTGGCCTTGCTCAATCTGTTTATTGTGCCCCGAAAGTCATCGATCACCCTCGATGACGATCTGATAAGTAAATTTCGAAGCTTTAGCTACGTATTTGATATGCTCGCTTTTATCCGAAAAAACTGGCAGTCGAAAGATCCTGCCAAAAAATCGAAGGCTCATACAAACTATAAAGTGCTTTTCGATGAAGAAACTATCGATATATCAAAGGTTAAACGTAAAACACGTCAGCTGGCGCGACAAATTCGCGATATCATCGAACCCATCACTATTCGACGCAACAGGCTCGACCTGCAGAAGAACCCTGCCTATTGCAACGAAGTGAAAGAGCTCTCGATTGTCGACGATCCTATCGAATGGTTTTTCGAGCTTACCCCTCAGCAGTCGGCATTTTATGATGAGATTATAAGCTCATACTTTGCCGACCCCGAAGTTGGAGGACGATTTACGGGTGCCATCTATCGCCCTTTCGAATATGAAGTGGGAGTACTTACCGATGAAGAGAAAGATCTGGAAAAAAATCGTGAATTCTTGCAGCAGCGAAACTTGTACGACATCATGCGACGTTTGGTTGTTAAACGTTTCGAAAGTTCGTTTGGTGCATTCGAAAAAACTATTCGCAATTTCAGACAAATAACCCAAACGGTACTCGATTTTATTACAAAGACCGGTAAGGGCAATCCGCTTAAGGGCGAATATATCCTCGACCGCAACCTGCTCGAGGATATCCTGAAACTTTCCGATGAAGAGGAAATAGAAGAAAAACTG
Organism: Bacteroidales bacterium; assembly: GCA_026416115.1. Classification (GTDB taxonomy): domain Bacteria; phylum Bacteroidota; class Bacteroidia; order Bacteroidales; family DTGW01; genus JAKPGM01. Next base: position 1,588 of record JAOAFU010000064.1, read on the forward strand.
AACGAATACGAAACGCAAATTCGCAATGGGGTGTATCCCAAAAAACATAAGCGATACAAAGTCGAAACCTTTAACGAAAAAGATAAATTTATTGCCGATATTCGCTCCGACCTTCAGCTTTTCGACGAAATACTGGAACGTTTAAACAAGTACGAACTTTTGACCCATGATCCAAAAGCCGCATGCTTACTTAAACATCTTAACGAAAGATTTGCGGTTTCTGCTCAAATGGAAAAACCCAAAAGAAAAATTATTATTTTCACAGAGTACGCCGATACAGTCGATTATCTTCACCAACACATCATTAAAAACAATCAACATCTTGAGCAACGTACATTAGTTGTTAAAGGCAACCTAACACAATCGAAGTACGAAGCTATCGTAAAAAATTTTGATGCAGCCCATCGCCATCAGACCGACGATTATGATATTTTGCTCAGCACCGACAAATTGAGCGAAGGATTTAATCTCAACCGGGCAGGGATGATCATTAACTACGATATCCCTTGGAACCCCGTGAGGGTAATTCAACGTTTGGGGCGTATCAATCGTATTAGCAAAAGGGTTTTCGAACGGTTGTATATTGTTAATTTTTTTCCCACCGAGCAGGGTGCCGAATTGGTTAAATCGCGCGAGATTGCCCAGAACAAGATGTTTATGATCCATAATACCTTGGGAGAAGACGCCAAGATTTTCGATATCGACGAAGAACCCTCACCCGCCGGGCTTTATAGTAAAATTATGCAAAACCCCGACAAAGCCGAGGAGGAAAGTTTTTATACCAAAATTCTTAACCTCTTTAACGAGTATAAAAACAAATACCCCCATTTAGTGACTCAATTGGCCAATCTCCCCAACCGGATAAAAGTCGTGAAGGCGTCGGATAACGAAAATTTGATTTTAGTTTTCAAGAAAAGCCGTTTGTATGTTCGTATGTTGCAGCCAACAAATAACGATGTTGATATTCAGGAGGTATCGCTCGAAGCAGTGCTCGATAAAATTCAATGCCTGCCCGATACCGAAGGATTGCCTTTGGATAACGATTTTTGGCTACAGTACGAAAAGGTAAAAGCATTTAATCCAAAAGCCGAGCTTTCGACCTCGGAACAAAGTGTCGAAAAAATTGTGCTCAATAACCTCAATTACTGGATAAGCTTGAAAAACCCCGAGCTATTACCCATCATACCCTTTTTGCGGATGCTTCGCGAGGATATAATCGATTATGGTACCCTGTCGCAATATACCCTGCGGCGTATTGCTAACCTAAAAAACAACAATAACAATTTGGCGAAAATTATCGACGAAATCAATGTTTTACGAAACGAGCTGGGCGATCATTATCTCGAAAATGAAAAAAGGCGGTTATCGAAAGCAGCAACAGAAATTATTGTTGCCATAAAAAATACACTGCAAGGTGCCACCGGCATCGTGTCAGTGGAAACTCCGACAGGGATGTCGGAGGTACAATAAAAGTAACACCGGCATCCTTGCCGGTGAAAACAAAAGTAGCATCGACATCTCTGTCTTTGAAAAACATCTCGGGCAGGGATGCCCGAGGTACAATGTAAAGGAAAGAGTGCCACCGGCATCGTGTCAGTGGAAACTCCGACAGGGATGTAGGAGGTACAATAAAAGTAGCACCGGCATCCTTGCCGGTGAAAACAAAAGTAACCTCTGCATTCTTGCCTTTGAAAAAACATCTCGGGCAGGGATGCCCGAGGTACAATGTAAAGGAAAGAGTGCCACCGGCATCGTGTCAGTGGAAACTCCGACAGGGATGTAGGAGGTACAATAAAAGTAACACCGGCATCCTTGCCGGTGAAAACAAAAGTAGCATCGACATCTCTGTCTTTGAAAAACATCTCGGGCAGGGATGCCCGAGGTACAAAAGACAATTGTATGTGTCGTGGCAGATAAAAAACAGAGAGTGAGTTTTTTATGATAGAATATACTCAGTTAAATTTAACCAATGGAAAATTCAATTTACGAAAAAAAATCACTGCAATTATTTACTTGTAAACACCCTGACTGGAAGTCTTTGGCAAAAGACTGTATTGCGTTTGCTAATGCCAAAGGTGGAATTATAGCTATAGGTATTGAAGATAATGATGATTTTCCTCCTAGTGGACAACAAATACCTGTACAATTAATTGATACTATTCGTGAAAGGATCAATGAGCTAACTATTAATGTAGGAGTAAACATAGTTTTAGAAAAAGCAGAAAACGGAGGCGAATTTATTAAAATTGAAATTTATCCATCTGCTTCATCTGTTGCTTCAACAACCGATGGGCAATATTATATACGTATATCAGATACATGTAAACCCGTATTGCCCGACGAATTAACCCGTTTATTTACGGATAAACCTGCCTTTAACTGGGAAACAAAAGTAGTACAGAAAGTAACTATTGATAGGTGTGATAATAGTAAACTGAATCAATTCGTCAACGAAATCAGAAAATCGAATCGTGTAAGCGACTTCATAAAACAAAAATCAACAGAAGAGCTTTTGGCTCATTATCAGATGTTGAGTGATAATTACCTGACAAATCTTGGTATTCTATGGGTTGGAACCTGACTCTTATACACATCT
>JAOAFU010000072.1 GCA_026416115.1 Bacteroidales bacterium
CCCCAATACTAGTTGGGGAAAATCCTGATTCTTTGGCAGAATATGAAATTCCTGGACCAAACTTTTCCGAGATCAACTATATTCGAAACCAGCAAAAGCTTTTCCAAAGCAAAGCACTCATGTTTGCTTACAACTACGAAACTGATATTAGTCCAAAAAATTCGGGGAAGTGGAAAACTATAAACAAAATAAACGTATGGCATTTGAAGATAAAAGCTCAAGAGACTTTCTCCATAGGATTAGTTTTCGAAAACTTTAAACTACAACCAGGTGAAAAATTATTTTTATTCAATGCTAACGATATTTTAGGAGCCTATACTAACGATAATAATCCCAAAAGCAAGGTTTTCGCCGTTCGCCCTATACGAGGAAATGAGGTAATTATTGAATTTTCGACACCATATTCGGCTACAAGCTGTGGAACTTTCACGCTTACAACTGTTTCATTAGGATATCTCAATATTTTTAGCTCTACCTCCGACGATCCATGCAATGTAAACATCAATTGCGCCGAAGGAGCTGGTTGGCAAAAGGAAAAGAGGGCAGTAGCCAAACTAATTGTTCAGCGATATATAGGAACCATACTGTGCAGCGGAACCCTCCTAAACAACACTCGAAATGATGGTCGTGCCTTAATGATTACGGCCAATCATTGTATCGAAAACGATTTTAACGCCGAGCGTACGATATTTGTTTTTAATTTCGAAAGTCCTGCATGCTCGATCAATTATAGTTTACGCGAAAATTTATTGCAAGGAGCAAAGGTGCTCTCAACAAAATACGAGAACGACTATAGCTTAATAGAGCTAAATCAACATCCACCCATAGCTTTCCACCCCTACTATGCAGGCTGGAGCCTCGATAGTGGTACGAATATGAATACAGTGGTGACCATTCATCACCCCAATGGTAAAGTGAAAAAAATTACCCAAACAAATAGTCACCCAATATCCAGCACATACAGCGAAGAAGGCAGCCCACCCTATGCAACAAATGCTTTCTGGTATATACCTCAGTATACTTTTGGGATAACAGAGAACGGATCGTCGGGTGCTGGACTTTTCGATCTTAACCATCAATTAGTTGGCACCTTAACGGGAGGAAATAGTTCAGATCCAGAAATCTGTAATACCGATTTATACGATTACTATCAAAAATTTTCATATAGCTATAAAGTACAACCTATTATCGGGGTTCCTATGAAAGACATTTTAAACCCCGACCAACTAAACATCAATCAACTCGATGGATTTGATCCTTTTCCAAATCCTTTTACCGGCTGCGATACCATTACCAATATTGCCACAAACGAAACTTCCGAGAGCAAAACGCATCCCCTAGGAGGTTTCTATGCTGGTTATAATGCAGATAGTATAACTATATTTGGCGAAAAATTTTTAAATACCGATAGTGCCTACTTATACGCAGTTGAAGTTAACGTACGTAATAACACATTAAAAACAGGGTTCGTAACACTTCAGATTTTTGAGGGTAAAGAATTTCCCGAATCACTCAAGTATGAAAAATTGATTCCTGCAACTAAACTGAAATCTTTCTATCTCAATACTATAGAATTATATCCATTTATCAGATTAAAAGGGAATTATTTTGTGGTTATTAAACTACCATTAGCCTCTTCCGATACATTTAACCTTGCTATGGTCAGACGAAATACTGAACCTTTCAATTCGATGTACGTATACCGTAACAATTTGTGGGAATCTTTTAATCAGTATAGTGGTTGGTATGCATCGTGCGATATAAAAGTAATGCATTGCGCAAGTATGGTCAGCGATACACCGAAACCTGTAAGTCCAGTAGTTGAACTTTTCCCAAATCCATCGAGAGGATATTTTTACCTTAGATATGATGAAAATATCATAAAAAATATTGAGATATTTAACTTGACAGGCCAAAAAATAAATATTAAATTCGAAAAAAGAAACAATGTATACCCAATAAACCTTTACCCTTACCCTGCAGGAATATATTTGTTGAAAACATACGATAATAAGGGCAAAAGTCAAATAATTAAAATAGTCAAACTTTAACCAGCGCTATGAAATTAGGTCAATATCTTCTTATTTTATTGAGCATGCCGGCTTTCCTAATGGGACAAGGAACGAAAAATGTCACCATTACAACCGGTATCATAGTTGAAAAAGAGCTTGATGTTGCATTGCCTGGAGCAAAAGCGGTATTATACGAAAAAGGAAAAGAAGTATCGAGTGTAATAACTAAATCAGACGGCATTATAACTTTTACCTTGCAACCTAATAGCGAGTATACTATAGAAATCTCTAAAGAGAACTACGTTACAAAGAAAGTATTTATTAATACCAAAATACCCGACTATGAAAATCAACAGTTCGAAATAGCATTTTCTGTATTATTGTTTGTACCCTGTGAAGGACTCGACTATTCTGTACTACAAAATCCTGTTTTAAAAGTCGTTTATAACGATTTAAAACGAGTTTTTGGTCCTGAAAAATATTACGACGAAATTATGCAAAGCAAACTCGAACAGTTGATGAAAAAAAATCAGGAATGTCTTGATGCCAAATTCAAAAACCTTGTAAATAAAGCCGATCGGTTATTTCGTGAGAAACGTTACACTGAAGCCCGTCCTGTATATGTCGAAGCCAGCCAGATAAAAGACGACAAATATGTAAATCAACAGATTGCAGAAATCGATCGTTTA
>JAOAFU010000246.1 GCA_026416115.1 Bacteroidales bacterium
TATGAATTACGGTAAAATATAATAGCGATTTTTGATTCTGTCCAAACATCTTATTATAGCCCATATCTACCCCATAAACACCTAAATTTAATGCAGCTTTAAAACTGGTTTCGTATAAATTAACATTCTCTGCTGGATTTAAGATATCGGGTGTGTAAAAAGCTCCTACCTTGTCAAAAATTTTGTACATCTCACTGGGTAGGTATACACGATAAAAGATCTGTCTTACTTCTTTTATCGTTTCTTCTACTGAAGCAATGGTATCTTCCGCAACTATCATTTTGTTATCAGTTTGGGGTTGCGAACACCCAAAAATAAACAGGGGCATTAGAAAATAAATTAAATTTTTTGTGATATAATCATTAAGCTTCCCCATATCTTATGCTATCAATTTTTGATAAAAATAATAAATGGATTTTATTTTAAATGCATTTTGCTGCGTATTTTTACCAAAATATTTTGGATAAATGAATTTGGCAACTACAGCTGTTCCCCGTTTACTGCACATCATTCCTTTTGCTGCACTTGGAGGTACAGAAAAGGACTGTTTTTATTTCATCGAGTCAAGCAAAGACGATTATAATCATACAATTTGGCTTCTTGGAGAAGCTGGCCCTATGATCGAACAGTGGAAAATGGTTGGAGCCGATGTAAACATGCTCAATATTCTAAATTTTTCTCAACAGACAATTTGTAAGCGCCTCTCTTTGCTTTCTTTGGCAGATGACTATGATGGCATATTGTACTGGAGTACCATTAAACTGCCTCTGATAAGGTACGCGCTTCGTAATCAACGGTGTCGCATGGCTGTACATGTTGGGAATCCAGCTAATTTTGACCTACTGGTAATACTTAAGCAAATGTTCGAACATGTGTTTTATTCCTCTTCGATCGATACTTGTTTATTTGCCTGCTCGGGATATGTGTTACAAACTTTGAAAATTCATCCCTATTATCGGCACTTTAAGTCTAAAATTTCTTATAATCCGGTTCGTTTGCTTCGCTCAAATTCCTATAAAGCAAGAATTATTGAAAAAGATAGCAATGTAATTATCGGTATGACTGCGCGGCTTGATCCTATAAAGGATCATCGTACACTCTTGCTTGCGTTTAAAAAATTTTTAAATTATTATCCTCGGGCGCAATTGTGGTTATTGGGCGATGGGGCATTAAGAGAGAGTTTGCAGCAATTGGTTATTCAGTTAAATATTGCCCAACAAGTAATTTTCTGGGGAAATGTTGACGATGTATATGAAAAATTACTACAAATGGACATTTTTGTATATTCAACTACACCAAAAGAAGGGTTGGGAAATGCTGTTTCCGAAGCTATGGCGTGCGGATTACCATGCATAGTGAGCGATTTGCCCATGATGCACGAAATTGCAGGAGTCGACTCGAACGCTGTTTTTTTTAAACCAGGTAATGTAGATGAGCTTACCGAAAAGATGCTAAAACTGATTGCCGATGCAGAAACAAGGAATATCATCTCTCATAAATCTTTCGAGAGGGCAATTGCTGCTTTCGACGCAAAAAGATATGTTAATGAGCGTATACAATTTTTAATGAAAGGTTATTGAAAAATTTTATAAAATGGTTGGGGTAGCAGTTGTTGGAGATGTTATGGATATTAATTGCTGGAGCAATATCCCATTTTATTTTTATTCTTCTGGTAGTAAACTTGGAATTTTTCATAAACCATGGAGAGTAAACGTTTCTAAGCTTGTACCTTACAGGTACCTGTGGAATGGTTTACAATTTGTTACCCATGGCAGTGTGGGGGGATTTCAGTATAGTAAACTGTTTCTTGAATTATTGGAAAGGCAAATCCCATTCAACGATTTTAGATCAACCGTTATTTCATTTAATCAGCTTTTTCCACGTGCTTCTCGGGTGGTAGGTCGAGGTGGAAAAATATTTTACTATCTCGATGCAACGCTTTATGATTTATTTCATTCACCCACCTACAATTTGAATGTGCCTGAAAAAATTCAGCGGTCGGCCATTGCATTGGAGAAAGAAAATTATGCTCTTTGCGAAGCGGTTGTTACAATGGGTAATTGGATACATGAAACTTTAGAAAATGTGTATCAAGTACCCAGGCATAAGCTTTTTCATATTTTACCTGGTGCAAACTTCGAACTGCCCGACGGATTTAAATTTACAAGCTCATCACGATCAGATTCCAATAACATAGTACTAGGTTTTGTAGGTAAAGATTGGAAAAGGAAAGGTTTACCTTTACTTCGCCAGGTTCAACTGATATTACTGCAAAAAGGTTATCAGGTAGTAATCAAAATTATTGGTCAATGTCCCGACGAACTTCGTAAGGCTGACCATATTAACTATTGCGGATTTATAAATAAACAAACTGATACTCTTCGATTCATAGAAGAGATAGCATCTTGTGATATTGGTTGCCTTTTTAGCGAAGATGAAGCTCTGGGTATATCGGTACTCGAGTTTTTACGTGTAGGAGTGCCAGTGGCAGGTTTTTTTCATCAAGGGTTAAAAGATACTTTGCTGGAAGGGGCTTCCTTTAGATTTCACCCCGACACTACTGCTCAAACAATAGCAGATACCTTTGAACAATTTATAAACGACAAGACTTTGAAGGATAAGATGAAGAAAAAAGCCGAGTATTATTCATCTTATGTTACTTGGGAACGTTGTGTAAAAGAATGGGAACAGTTGTTAAACCGAACCTGAGGGTTGATCCCAGAGTGTAGGATAATCGTCGGCAAACTTTGCAATCACTGTACGCATTATCACTTCTCGCATAAACTTTGTCTTATTTCTTACCTTATATTTCTTGAAATATTTTTCCAAAGCCTGATGCTCGAGGTCGTTGAACGAAATAGTTGCTTTTCTTGTACGTCGTAATTTACCAGAAACCTTCATTCTAATAGCTTTTCAGTAATTGTTCTTTGCAAAAGTTCTGCAACAATCATTTTGGCATAAAAATAAATCGCATTGCTGTTGGTTATTGCCAAAATATCGAACTTTTTATCAACGAGTCTAAAAAAAGCTGTTAATAACTGTAAGTCTATTCTTAGTTAAACAAAGTAAATCAAATACTTTTGGGATGAAGCAAAGAAGAAGTTTGATAGTCAAAAAAATGTCGAAATGAATGATGGTATCAAAATTGAAGAAACCATATGGTTTTCTTTTCGATTGTTTGAATTTAGAGAAAATTCCTTTAAGAGTAAATAAAATTTCTAAAATGAAGCTTTTTTTTATACTCAAACGGTTCAAGCTTTGATTGAGATTAATTTCTTAGTGTCAATATCATTTTTTTTATTAACTTTAAAGCTAAGAGTAAAAAACTGGGATCATATTTTATGCTTATCAATCAATGTATTAAATGTGCAGTACCTGTTTTTCGATCGTCTTGTAAATAATATAGCTTCTTACTAACCAGTTGCTTTTAAATAGAAGTGAAATATGCCAACAAAAAATTTTGTTATTCAGCACACCGACGAGCTGTCGAAAGTAGCAGAAGAAATCGTAGAGCTTGTTACTCATTATCCTGTGGTAACTTTTAGTGGTAAGTTGGGAAGCGGAAAGACCGCATTGATAAAAAAAATTTGTCAATTATTAAACGTTAAAGAACAAGTAACAAGTCCAACCTATACACTTCTTAACGAGTATGAGACGATTTCTGGAAAATTAGTTTATCATTTTGACTTTTATCGAATTACCAAGCCTGAGGAAATATATGATTTGGGTTACGAAGAGTACTTATTTAGTGGTAACTTTTGTTTTATCGAATGGCCCGAAATGGCTGAGAATATTCTTCTGCCCGACACCTTGAAGGTTACTATAGAGGTCGACAATCACAAACGTCGACATGTAAACATTATTGTTCCCGAATAAAACTAAGTCTCTTTCTTCACAACATAGGCATAATAAATCATCATGTTCTTAAGTTTTGGCTTTAGAACTTATTTTTTTAACCATAAAAGATTAATAGTTGTGAGGAACTTCATACCTTAGCAAAAATTTTTTCAAAATCGGGAATCATGAATATTGTCACTGGGGCTACGGGTTTAGTCGGATCGCACTTGCTATACGAACTATGTAAAAGAGGCAAAAATATACGGGCAATTACACGCAACAAATCAAATATCAAACAGGTAGAGGCTATTTTCAGTTTTTATACTACCGATTATTCGAGTCTTTTGAGCCTTATTGAATGGGAGGAGGCTGACATTCGCGACTATTCGAGGCTTTGCGAATTAATAGGTCCAGGTGATGAAGTGTTTCATTGCGCAGCCGAAGTGGCGTTTTCGAAAAAAGAAAAGACAAAAGTAATACAGTCGAATATTGGTGGAACATCCAATATAGTAAACGCCTGCTTAGAAAAAGGGGCACGAAAGTTATGTCATGTTAGTTCGGTGGCAGCAATAGGTAAAGGTGAACAAGGCCTTCCTGCCGATGAAAGCTGTATATGGGATAGTACCCAGCGTCACACAGTGTATTCGTTAAGCAAGTTTCATTCCGAAATGGAAGTATGGCGTGGTATTGAGGAAGGACTTTCTGCCGTTATTGTTAATCCTTCAATTATTCTTGGTCCTACATTGAGTAGCAAAGGAACTGGAGCACTTTTGAATGCTGTGGGGAAAGGATTAAAATTTTATCCTCCTGGAAGTATGGGCTTTGTCGACGTCCGAGATGTAGCCCGAATAATGGTTTTATTAATGGAAAACGACATATCGGGCGAACGATTTATTCTTAATAGCGAAAATCTTTCATACAAAGAGTTTTTAACCCTTGCAGCTCATTTCTTTGGCCAGTCACCACCTTATATTCCCATTAAGCGTTGGATGGGAGAGTTAGCTATTGTTGTTTCATCTTTGATTGGATTCTTTCAGCGTAAACCATCAGTCCTTTCTAAGGAGATTATTTATTCGGCTTTTTCGAAAGATAGTTTCTCATCCCAAAAAGTTATAAATCAGCTTCAATATTCTTTTATTCCTGTTGCAAAATCACTCGAAAATATAATCGAATTCAACAGGTTTTACTACAAAGAATAGTAATGTCCATAAATTATCCTGCATGGGCTAAAAAATTAATTATATTTGACCCTCGATATAAAATCAGTACCCATATATGCAGCAGGCGAGTAAGCAATATCCATTGTTGGATAAGATCGATTTTCCTTCCGATTTAAAAAAGTTAAAAATCGAACAACTCGATGAGCTTTGCTCAGAAATCAGAGATTTTTTGATTGAAGAAACCTGTAACAATCCAGGACATTTGGGGTCGAGTTTGGGTGCTGTCGAAATAGCAGTTGCATTACATTATGTATACAATGCTCCATACGATAAAATTGTTTGGGATGTAGGACATCAAGCTTATGCTCATAAAATTTTAACTGGTCGAAAACATGTTTTTCACACCAATCGCAGATATGGCGGGATAAGTGGTTTTCCCAAAATGTCAGAGAGTATTTACGATGCATTTGGGGTGGGGCATGCATCAACCTCCATATCTGCTGCTTTGGGGATGGCTATGGCGAGTAAGCTCAAAGGCGAGACTGAAAAAAAGATAGTGGCTGTAATTGGCGATGCCAGTCTCACCGGTGGTTTAGCCTTTGAAGGGCTAAACAACGCTGGACATCTAAAAGCCGATATGTTAGTTATTCTTAACGATAACAATATGGCCATTGATCCCCCTGTTGGGGCACTGAGCGAATACCTTACAAAAATCACAGCTTCTCATACCTATAATCGACTTAAAACCGATGTTTGGAATGCTCTAAGCAAGTTGAATAAGTTAGGTCCAATGGCTCAAAAGACTGTTCAGAAGATCGAAGGTGCTATCAAAACCATGATTATGCACCAAAGCAATTTTTTCGAGTCACTTGGTTTTAGATATTTTGGTATAATCGATGGACATAATATAGCTCATCTTGTAAATATTTTAAAAGATTTACGTGAAATACCCGGCCCTAAGCTTCTTCATGTGGTTACTGTTAAAGGGAAAGGGTATAAATATGCCGAAGAAAATAAGATTCAGTTTCATTCGCCTGGGCCTTTTAACAGGGAGACAGGAGAAATTATTACGACACAAGAAGGACGTAGTCCTATTAAATATCAGGATGTATTTGGGCATACTTTACTCGAACTGGCAAAAATAAATGAAAAGATTATTGGCGTTACACCTGCTATGCCCACGGGTTGCTCTATGAATATTGCCATGCGTGAGCTTCCTCAACGTTGTTTCGATGTTGGTATTGCCGAAGAGCATGCAGTTACATTTTCAGCTGGTTTAGCAACCGAAGGCTATATCCCTTATTGTAACATCTATTCGAGCTTTATGCAGAGAGCTTACGATCAAATCATTCATGATGTTGCGATTCAAAATTTACACGTTATTTTTTGTCTCGATCGTGCGGGTCTGGTCGGGGAAGATGGTGCAACACACCACGGGGTATTTGATATTGCCTATTTGCGGTCTGTGCCTAATATCATTGTTGCAGCTCCGATGAACGAGCTGGAACTTCGAAATTTGATGTATACTGCTCAACTTCGTAACTTTGGCCCTTTTGCAATCAGGTATCCACGTGGTAGCGGGGTTTTGAAAGAATGGAGACAACCTTTCGAGGAAATTCCTATTGGAAAGGGACAATTGGTTAGCGACGGAGATGAAATAGCCATACTATCAATCGGACATCCTGGAAATTTTGTACAGGAAGCTTTAGCTTTACTTCCACAAGATTTGCCAAGGCCTGCTCACTATAACATGCGGTTTGTGAAACCTCTCGACGAAGAAATTTTACACCATGTATTCCAACGTTTTAGAAAAATTATTACTGTCGAAGATGGTGTGATCTTAGGTGGGTTTGGAAGCGCTGTAACCGAATTTATGACCCTGTATAGCTATAAGGCCCAAATTGTTCGTCTAGGAGTACCGGATCGATTTATTGAGCAGGGTTCGTTAAAAGAGCTACATCACGAATGTGGCTTCGATGCCGAAGGTATAGCTCAAGCTATTTTGAAACTTTCGACAAAAAAAGAATAATCAGTTTTTTCGTTACGTTTGATAATTATAATAAAGAACTTGTACACGTATTGATTAAAGGAACTTTATAACAATTTCGCGGGTTATCCCATTTTGAACCTCTATAGCTGTAACCCCAAGTTGTTCCACATCGGATATATTCCGATACTCGTCATCGAAAAAAACCATTTTATCGAAGGGTACTCTTGATTTTTTGTGGATATTTTGTAAATGGAAAATCTTTCGGTCGGGGAAGATCTCTTCGAAATCGAAATAGTGTCGAATTTCAAACAAGTCTAACAGTTCCTTTGCCCATTCAGGTTCTTCGGTACGCGATGCGACTGCCAGCTGTCGGTTATGTTTTTTGAGTAGAGTGATTATTTCCAAAACATCGGGGTAAAGTGTAATTTTTCGATTAAGCGAATCGGTAATATATCCATTAACTCTGCGATATGGTGGATTGGTACAGTCGCACCACAATCCACCCGCATCCCACAAGGTAAAATCGAGATCGAAAACAAAAAGCTGTTTGTTCATAGGCAAACTGGAGTAGTAATTTCATGAGATTTATTGGGAGAAGAAAAAGTCGTTGAGTTCGTAAATATCGTTGGTAGTAAGGTCGGATTCAAAATCGAAGAAATCGTCTATTGCCTTAAGAACTTCGTCAAACGAAAGATAGCCATCCCCGTCGGTATCGAGTTTTTTAAATTTTTCAGGAATTTCGGTGTACTGGCCGCGACGTCCCGACAAACCAAGATTATTCATGGTTTGTAAAAAGCTTTCTACCTGATTACGTGGAAGAGCTTCCTGAGCTATAACTTGCAATGCCAGAGAATCGGGAATTTCTACACCATCCCTATCAACTACAGCGCCTTCGGGAGTATCATTTTGTTTATCAAGATAGTCGGGTACCCCATCTTTGTCTACATCCAAAGGACAACCTGCTGTATCGACTTCGATACCACGAGGTGTGTGTAAGCATCGGTCATTAATATCAAACACCCCATCACCATCTTCGTCGCCAATCAGGTCGTAGTCGAAGTTTTCAAGCTCGAGCAATAAGCGGTTGATTCGAATAGTTTTGGGATCGGAAAACAAATCGAAGTGAAGGGAAATATAGCTATATCCAAGGTTGTCGAAACGATTTCGGTTTGTAATTCCTAAAATAGGATTCTTAGGGGTGATGTTGTCGATATTATCAGTAAAGTTGAAATGATAAGAGTATCCCAATCTAACACTGGTACGATTGGAAATACTATATTCTACTCCAAAGTCTACAGGAATAGCAAGTGTGTATTTGCTGTATTGACCAGAAGTATTAAGGGGGCTACTACGTAGGTCGGTTTCGTAAATATCATCGGGTTGTATAATAGAACCGCCTCGTTCATCGGATTGAGGTCGATTTCTTATGGTACCGTCGGTCCAGTAATAGAAAGGGCTGTTTTCGTTGGTAAGGTTTGCTTTGGTATTAAAAGTAGTGAACTCGAGTCCTAATGAGATAAAAGGTCGGAAGAGACTTTTTTTAGGAATGAAATGGTCGAAATCGTAATGCGCGTTAGCACCAAATGATAAAATATCGGTTTGGATTCGAAAATTTCGATCGGGGTTTTGGTAGTCGCGTTGGATAACGGTCATTGCTGAACCAGAGTTTCCGGGTAGCGTAAAAAGGGTATAAAGGTTAAATTTAAAATGTTTGTGTTGATCGATGAATGCATGCATATTAGCTCTGAAAACAAGATTGCCCATTAGAGGAGAGGTGGCATTATTTCTTAAATCACCAAAATAGTTAAGATATCCTGCACCAATTCCCACTACGGGCATATACACAGGGTTTACATTTTCTACGTCTTCAATTAGCATTTTTTCCCAATCTAGCTCCTGTGCTAAAAGCAGAGGGCAACTAAGACCAATTCCGATAAGTAAGCTTGTTATTTTTTTGTATAACTTCATGCTTTTATCTGTACCATTTCTGGTTAGTAATCATTAATGCTTCCTGAACTGTTATGCGTTGCCCGTTATTATATGCAGCGACAAATGCATCGCTAATGGGGGTAGTGTTCCAGATATGTACCCTGTAGTCGCGAGCTTGTTTGTATTCGGTGAAAGTGCCTATCGAATATTTACGCCAACCTTCATGAATTTCTGCTCTCACTTCGTCGGTAATTTTATAACGGCGGAAATAACGTTTGATATCAATCGGTCGATGTCCAGCTGCAATCTGAATCCTATAGTAAACACCTTCCTGTGGTTCGAGTAAATAAGCAGGGTCGATTTCTTTTATCAATTGAGTATTGACTTTTTTATTTGGAGTGGGAGTTTTTTTCGTCTCTTTTTCTACCGTTGGCTCAGCTACAGGAGTTTTTTGTTCGGTTGGTTTTTGGGCAAGTAGTTCTTCCATCGGAATCTTTACGGGCGAGGCTTTGAGCTCTTCTATAAGTTTTCTGATTTCTTCTGCGCTAAGAGCAGCAACATTCATGTCACGTTCGACAATGTCTTTTACTATTGTTTTTTCATCGACTACATACGAAAACTGACCTTTAATTTCGGGTGCAACAGCCGTAGCGGATGAGGGGATCAACCGGTAGGAGACTATAAAATAAGGTGATTGGGGAAGGTTCATCCATAAAAATTTTGCCTGCCCATTTTTAAAAACAAAAATCCCTTCCTTACTGTCGATGTTGACTGCAGTATAACCAGCAGGTATTTTTTCTTCAATCTTGGCAAATTTTTGAGCACTCTCTTTATAAACCAGTAGATTGACTATATAACTGTTGTCGGACTCGCCGGTAGGAGAGGGTTTTTGTCGTATGCAAGCGACTGGTATGTCTGATATGGGAGTAATTTCAGGAACAACCTTCTCTTTAAATTCATTAATATCTACAACAAGCGAGGGATCTATATTGGGATTAGGATTAATACGAACACTCACAGGATCGCCTTCTACGCTAATTCTTTCGTTATCGGCTATGTATGAAAATTTACCTACTAGGTCAAAAGTACCTTTAAGACGTTGGTCGACTTTAATAGTGTAAGTAATAGTAAGCGTGTCGCTCTCGGGAAGCTTCAACCAAATAAGTCTTACCCTGTTGTCTTTAAAGGTAAAATCGGCATTTGCTGAGTATCCTGATGTTGCTTTTAAACCAGCTGGCAATTCTTGTACCAGTCGGGAGAAGCTTTGTAAATTGCCTTTATGTAATGTTATTTTTACCTGAAACTCATCACCTGCTGTAACCTCGGTAGGGGCATTAATCTGAATTTTTACATCATCGGTTCCTTGAAAAATTCCCACTACCAGACTCACAAACAGGTAGAAGTATATGGCTAAACCTTTCATGTATATAATTTTATCAGTTACTGTCCAAAATACTATAATGTTGGAAACAATAACTTAAATTGTTTCTTCAAACTTCAAATATAAATTTTTCCGTGCCTAAAACAAACATCTCTTTTAGTTTTCTTTTCAAAATAAGGCTAATTCGTCCCCTCTATCGTTTATAATATAAGGCAAATATACATGACAAATTTAATTAATTATAAATGATATAGAGCAACTTGTTAATATTTCAGGGATTTTTTTAATAACTTTTTATCAGATATTGTTTTTTCAGAGTGAATGGAGCATAATATTTTCAAGCCCTTTATTTAGTTTAAAGCGCTCAACATATTTTTTCCCATACGATAATTGATGCCTATAAGTTATCCATA
Organism: Bacteroidales bacterium; assembly: GCA_026416115.1. GTDB lineage: Bacteria > Bacteroidota > Bacteroidia > Bacteroidales > DTGW01 > JAKPGM01. The sequence continues at coordinate 10,711 of JAOAFU010000246.1, forward strand.
TCTTTTTCGCCAAAAACTAATGTACGAAAAGCATATATTTCTGCATCTCTCCATCCATCCCAACCTATATGAGCTTTATCACGGGCACAATGACCAAGAAATTCTTCGATGTTCCAGTTCATTTGGGTGGCAACTTGAGGTAATAATGTTCCAGTATGAATTCCTTTTTTTATGCAAATGCCGTCTTTGCCAATCTCTATATCTTCTATATTTTCTACTTTGCGTAAAGGTAATATAATCGAGATTTCGATATCGATATCATCAGTTTCATCGGGAGTTACCGGATCAAAACGATGATCGAATGCTGCCGATGAAATAGTTAGATCTCTTATTGTGGTATACAGGGGTGTACGTGGATGAAAGGTGCCAATACAACCTCTTAATTTGCCTTTTTTGTGCAGAGAAACAAAAGCTCCGATTTTCTTCTCGAGATTTGGAGTTATAAGCGAAAGAGGAATTTCAAATTTTCGATGTGTTTTAACATATTCTTTTAAAGTATTACGTGCTATGAGTAACAAATTTTTCTTATCGCTTGAGTCGAGTTGAATTTCTTCAAATTCAGTCATTCTGGCCGACGATTTGTTTTCAGAGTTTAAATATACCGCAATTGCATGGTACCCCACTACTTTGTTTTTGCTACCATATGGGCTATCGCCCGAATTTTGATATAAGACTTTTGAGATACTGTATTGAGGATTTCTATTTATCAGGTAGAGAAGTGTTAGAATTGCGGTCCATCCGCAGGCCGATGTCAGGAGCTGAGGGATATGTTGTGTTTCGAGTTTTATTTTTGTCTTGAGAAACTGTTCGGGCGAACCACTAATTATAGCTTCTGCAATTGCATTATCTGAGAATATAGCATCGGAATAAGAGGGATAGTGTGAAAAATCGCTGCTGATGATAAAAAGATTGTTTTCGTTAAAATAGGGATTAAGTATTTCAGCAAGCTGATTGGGCGTTTCGTTCGATTCTCCGCCCACCACAATAGGCACGATGCTAAAATTCTTTTTTAACCAGAATTGTAAAAATGGAACAATTACTTCGAGAGCGTGTTCGTGTTCGTGAAATTCGGGATTTTCATTAAATAATGGGTAGCGAATAACCAAATCTTTTGCCAAAGGATCGACGTTTACGCTTCCTAGAGGTGTAACGTAGTTTCCAAGTGTGTATATGGAGGCCCCTTTAAATAGATGGGTGTGGCTCGAACCAATAAGAAATATATGTTGGTACGATTTCTCGGGATCGACCTGAGCAATCCCAGCTGCAGCAACTTTTCCTGAGTATACATACCCTGCATGAGGAACAATAACAGCAATGGTTTGTTTACGATCGTACTGTTGGACTATTTCCTGAAATAATCCAGCGAGAAAGGTTTTAAGCTGTTTACTGTTGGCTGGATAGAAAGTGCCGGCAGCTATGGGTACCCGTTCCATATTGAATTTAGGCAATTATTGTAGTTGGTTTTTAACACTAAACCTTTAGTAAAATTAAAGCAAAAAATGATTTCTCAAAATTACTTTAGTGTTTCTTGCTAACCAATAGCTTTGTAACGTTTGCCAGGAAGGCTTTTAACTAATCCGGCAAATTCGAGATTAAGCAGTGCTGCCGAAACTTTGTGGATGGGAATACCCGATTCGAGACTGATGACATCGATTAGTACCTCTTCATTGTTTCGGATAATACTAAGAATGACGTTTTCCTCTTCACTTAAGTCGGTAAAAAGTTGGGTTTGTATATATTTAGGTTGGTCGGTTTTTTTCCATCCTAATACGTTTTCAAGGTCTTCGACCGAATTTAAAATATGTGCTTTATTTTCGGCAATCAATCGGTTACATCCATTCGAGAAGTTATCAGTAATACGTCCGGGTATTGCAAAAACTTCTCTATTGTACGAGTTTGCTAATTCGGCTGTAATAAGTGCACCGCCCTTTTCAGCCGATTCGATAACTAGCGTAGCATCGCTAAGGCCTGCTATAATTCTGTTACGTCGAATAAATAGTGCACGGTCGGGTTTTGTTTGACTGTGGTACTCCGTAATTAGTAATCCGTTATGAGCTATCTCGCGAGCATACTGTGCATGAAGAGCTGGATAAATCGTATTAAGTCCGTGACCAAGAACTGCAGCCGTTTCAAAACCATGCTTGAGAGCAGTTTTATGAGCTGCAATATCAATACCATATGCCAGACCGCTTACAATAAGTACTTTGTGTTCTCTATCTTTTAATTGTTGCATAATTAGTTCGCAGCAAGTTTTACCATAATCGGTAGCACTTCGAGTTCCTACTATACTTATAATTTTCTCCTGATGTAAGCTGGCATTACCCTTTATGTAAATAATTATGGGCGAGTCGGCGCATTGCTTTAACCTTAACGGATATTCATCATCGAGATAAAGAAGAGCTCGTATACCATGTTTTTCGATGTATAAAAGCTCTTTCTCAGCATTTGATAATGTTTCAACTCTTAGAATTTTATCCGCAATATTTTCGCTTATTCCTGGTATTTTGACCAGATTTTTCTTTTTTTCTCTAAAAACTTCTTCAATCCCACCAGTATAAGCAATTAATTTTTTGGCATTGATACTACCAATACCCTCTATCATCGAAAGAGCAATTGCATATAAGTACTTGTTGGTCATTTCTTTTGCGAAACTGCATTAAGTAGAATTAAAAGTTGTTCGAGCTGTTTTTTATTTAAAGCAGATAATGAAACAGGTGGGTATTTTGCAATCTTACCTTGTACTCGCTGAAATAAAATCAAATCTTTTTTTAATCCGAAAAAGCGAGTGTTAATTTTATAGCCTTCGAAAGCCTGAAGGGGAATTTCTATTGAATTATGCGATTTAGTTAAAGGCCTTAAAGAGTAATATTTTAGGGATAGCTTGTTCGAGGCAACTGATACCTGAACAAAATTCAGATTTAAAAAATAACGTATAACGTAATATGTAAGGTAAATAATTAATATTATTGCAGCAAAGAAATGTCTTGACAAACCGAAGATTGGCTTGTCAAACCATTCGGATAGTAATATGATGGGAAGAATGATTGCCACTGCAATAGTGTATATGTACATTCTTTTGCGATTTTTAAACACATAAGAAGAATTATCTATCTCCATAATAATTAGAATTTTAGTGACAAATTACAAAAGTTTTTGGAATTTAAAGATATAGTTATGACATTTCTTCGATACGGAATCCCATAATCTGCATATCGTTCCAGAAATTGGGGTACGATTTTGCAACTACTTTAGGATTTTCAATTATTATATTATTATTCAAAATGGCAATAGGTGCAAAGGCCATAGCCATACGATGATCCTCGTACGTAGAAATTATAATGGAATCCTCTTGTTTTGCAGTTTTTGTTCCATCCCATTCCAGGATACCGTTTTCGATGTATACCAGGTGAGCACCAAATTTTTTTAATTCGTTTTGCAATGCTTGTATTCGGTCGGTTTCCTTAATTCTTAGACTTTGTGTGCCAGTAAATCGAAAGGGTACATCTAACATCACGCATGTAACAGCCAAGGTTTGAACTAAATCAGGGTTGTTTACAAAATCATAATCGAAGCGTGAAGGCAGCTTTCCTTTTTTGCTAATAACTATACCCTCAGCAGTGTATTGGGTTTCGATTCCCAAATGTTCAAAAATCTGAGCACACCGAGAATCACCTTGCACACTATTTTGTTGTAAGGAAAGAATATGTATTTCAGATTCTTCAGCAAAAGCTGCAGCTTCGTACCAATAAGATACTCCGCTCCAATCGCCTTCTATAATCATATCCTTCGCTTGGTAAAATTGTGGTTTGACTACTAGCAACCTTTCGTCCGACTCAACATTGACCCCTGCCTGCTTCATTATCTTCATAGTCATCTGAATATAGTCGGATGAGATTATCTGGTTTTCCAATTCCAACTTAAGCCCATTTTTGAAGGTAGGTGCTACCATAAGTAATGCACTAATAAACTGGCTGCTTATACTGCCATCAATTTTGACCTCTCCTCCCTCAAGTCGCTTACCATGAATGTATAATGGTGGAAAGCCTTCCTTTTCAAGATACCTAATTTCTGCTCCTAATTCCTGAAGCGCTTTTACCAAATTTCCTATTGGACGCTGTTTCATGCGATCGGAACCAGTGAGAACAACATCCCTGTCGGAGTTGGCAAAATAGGCAGTTAGAAAACGCATAGCCGTGCCAGCATGTCCTATGTCTACAACTGCCTGGTTACTTTCAAGAGCTTGTTGTAGTACACGTGTATCTTCGCTCTCGGAAAGATTAATCAGCTGAAAAGGCCTTTCACTCAGAGCACGAATGATTAGTAAGCGATTGCTAATACTTTTCGACGAAGCTACCTTTAACTCACCTCTGAGTTTTTTGTTACTTTTAGATATTTTGTATTTCATAAATACTTTTTTTTCGGTTCTATTGCACATCTTATTTTACATTAATATATTTTTCGTAGTTGAAAATTAATTCTTTATTTAACTTACGTTGTAAAAGTTTGTTTTAACAACGATATACGATACATACTTTTCAAGGAGCAATGTAAGCTAAGCGATGCTCGAAATTCCAGTTAAAATGGACCCAAAAATTATAGTCTAACCTTTTTTCCGATAGAAAGTAATAGCTTTCAATGGATAGTTGCAAATCAATTTTTGGATTAATTTTTTTTTGATATGCCAATTTATTTACAAAAACATTTCTAGTGTTTTCGACTATACCATTTTCAAGTGTCGATACTTGAACATATATTTTTTCTCCTCTGGGATTGACAAATTTATTGCCATGCCACCAGGCTAATTCCCAGAAAATAGGATTATAGCCCAAATGTACTATAGGATTAAATGCCCACCCCTTTGAAAAAGGTTGAGAAGGATGAGAGCTAAGCTTACGATAAATGAATAGATTAGGGTTTATTTTGAAATCTATCCTTTCATTTTTCCAGGTAAAAACAGTTCCTGCTCCGGCATTAACCAAGGTTTCTATAGGTTGCTTTGGGCGAACCACTTGTCCTCCACGATGGGTTATCAAAAAAAATATAGGAACTTCAAGCATAAATTTATTCCTTTCGAAAAGTTTAAAGATATTAGAGCTTCCCGCAGTAATAATTTCCTGAAGGGAATCGCCAAAGAACGAAAACTGATCCCAAGAAAGCCAAGTATCGGAATAAACGCATGATGAATTTAGTAGAATTCTTGCACCATTATCCACTCTATTCAGATAATATCTCTCGGGATCGAGAATCGGAGCAGGTAAACGATGTTGGGAAAAGGGCAAGCTGCCCATGGTTAATGACATTTGAGGGGTAAAAAAATGACGTAGGCCAAAAATGGGTTCAGATTTATAAAAACCTTTATAACCGAAAAATCTTACCAGGCTCATTCCTGTCCAAATTTGGGTTCGATTGCTTATGTTGTAATTAAGCAAAGGTTCTGCCCAGAAACCAATCAAGGTATAACCTTCAGTTAGTGAGTTGAAATACTCGTTGTCTTTTACAAAATTAGATGTATGAAGCTTGAGCGAGAGATTACCAGAAATTGTATCGATCGCTAAATCTGAATTTTTATCAAAATTCCACTGCAACCATTGGCTTTCCAAAGATTGAATAAGATAAAGAACAAAAAATACAAATATTAGCAAGTGCTTCATAATAATTTATCAATTATAAATGCATAAGTATATTTGTAAGTACAAGCGAAATGGAAGAACGAGAATATAAAAATTCTGCATTTTGTAGCTCAGCAGGTACTTCCTGTAATCGATTCTTAAGACGCACCTCAAGTTCCCTTCTAATTTCAGTTAACCCCATTTCTATCCACACTTCAAGCAAAGGGTTTTGATTTATGTTTTTTATAGTATGAAGTAATTCTTCTCCTTTTTTTAATAAAACCATGTAATGCGACACACGTTCGGATGAGAAACCCGACAAATTGTTTATTTCATCAACCAATTGTTGTAAATCGTTCTTATACAACATAACAATTACTTTTATGGTAATAACTAAAATTTCCCCGAAAAGTAAAGATTTTTTTCGAGTTTATTTTTTGTATTGTATTTTTGATGGCAAAATTGAAAAAAAACAGCATGTTACGATACAAACGCATTTTGTTAAAGCTAAGTGGCGAGTCGCTCATGGGAGAGCAAGGATATGGTATCGACCCATTACAATTGAATACCTATTGCGAGCAGATTTTAGAAGTTTCTCAATTAGGAGTTGAGATTGGGATTGTAATTGGAGGAGGCAATATTTTTAGAGGATTGAAAGGAGTAGACAAGGGCTTTGATCGTGTCAAAGGAGATACGATGGGGATGTTAGCTACCGTAATCAATAGTATTGCTTTAGAGTCGATGTTCGAGACTTTAGGTGGAAAAGCCAGAGTTTTAACGGCAATTGAAATGGGTCCAGTGGGAGAGAGATTTTCTAAAACAAAAGCATTAGATTTGCTGGGTAAGGGATACATAGTCATTTTAAGTGGGGGTACAGGGAATCCATTTTTCACAACCGACACAGCTGCAGTTTTACGAGCAGTTGAAATAGAGGCAGATGTTATGTTGAAAGGTACACGAGTAGATGGTATTTACTCGGCTGATCCCGAAAAATTTCCCGACGCAGTAAAATATGATCAGATTACCTATGATGAAGCCTTGGAGAAAAATCTCAACATTATGGATCTTACAGCTTTTGCCCTAAGTAAGGAAAATAAGCTTCCACTGATAGTTTTTGATATGAATAAAAGAGGAAATTTAAAAAAAGTTATTTCTGGCGAAAATATTGGTACTATTGTAAAAATTAAATAAATTTTGTAATTTCAAATATTTCTCAGCTATGGTAGACGATATAAAATTGTATATGGATGATGCCAAAGAGAGAATGCAAAAGGCATTGGTACATCTCGAAAATGAACTTGTAAAAATTCGTGCAGGAAAGGCGAGCCCTGCCATGCTCGAAACAGTTACTGTAGAGTACTATGGAGCCAAAGTACCACTAAACCAAGTGGCCAACATTAATACTGCCGATGCTCGTTCATTGGTTATTCAGCCATGGGAGAAAAAAATGATCGATGTTATTGAAAAAGCAATTTTTGCAGCCAACCTCGGGTTAACGCCAATAAACAATGGTGAAGTTATTCGAATAAACATTCCTCCATTAACCGAAGAGCGTCGACTGGCCTTAGTAAAACAAGTAAAACATGAGGGTGAAATTGCCAAAGTAAGTATTCGTAATATCCGTAGAGAAACAATTGATGAAATCAAAAAACTTCAAAAGCAGGGTGTGGCCGAAGATGAGGTTAAACATGCTGAAGAAGAAATGCAGAAGTTGACCGAAAATTTTACCAAGAAAGTCGACGATATTTTACATCACAAGGAAACAGAGATTATGGCTGTATAGCAAGTAATAGCAAACTATTATGGAATACCCCGATTTTAGCCGACATACCATACTTATTGTTGAAGATGACCCTGTTAGCACCCTTTTTTTGAAAGATGTTCTTGAAGACACAGGAGCTAAAGTACTTGATGTGGCTAATGCATCGGATGCTATTTTTGCTGTCCACCAAAATAGCGATATTGATGTAATCCTCATGGATATTCAACTTCCCGATATGAGTGGCTGGCAGGCGACTCGCATAATAAAAAAAGTTAAGAAAAATCTGCCTATTATTATTCAATCGGCGTATGCCTTCGATACTTATGTAAAAAAAAGTTTTGAAGCAGGAGGTGACTTTTTTATAGCTAAGCCCATTAATACAGATATGCTTTTTGACTTTATTCAGCAAGCCATTGAAAAATATAAACAATAAATTAAACTTATTAGGGTATAAAATTGTTCTATTTCAGTATATTAGATAAATAAAAGATACTTTTTTTGTATCTAAATTTTAATTATTTTCGTAAAAGAAGGGACATTTTGATTTGTGGTGAGGCTAAAAATTGGTCTATGAAAAAGATTTCATTTATCCTGATTAACCTTATTTTTATTGTGCTTACTGTTAGAGCACAACAGGAGGTTAATGCATTGCATTTTGATGGCAATGATGATTATGTTTCCTTAGGAACATCTTCAATTCTAAAACCATCAGATGCCTTATCGTTCGAAGCTCATATCAACCCAGCTACTTGGGCAGTGAGCGATACAGTGTATATTATTGCCAGTTCAGCCACTCAAGGATATTACATGATTATTCGCAATGGAATATTAGAGGCAGGGGTATTCCGAAATGGCGCTTTTATGCGTGCAACTTTCAGTGTAAGTACGATGACTGGTTGGCACCATGTGGCTTTTGTTTATAATGGTAGATATTTATACTTATATTTCGATGGAACCCTAAGAAGAACCGTAGATGGAACAACAAATTACCCGATTACTTACGGAACAGGTTCAGTTGTT
>JAOAFU010000211.1 GCA_026416115.1 Bacteroidales bacterium
TCGAATCTATGACCGGTTTACTGCCGAACTGCGATATCCTATTACGCTTAAAGAACAAGCTACAATTTACGGAACCCTATTTGCCGAAGCAGGTAATTGTTGGTCGGATATACGCTACTTCAACCCATTCGATGTAAAACGAGCTGCAGGGGTAGGGATAAGAATATTCCTGCCAATGTTGGGAATGATCGGATTCGACATGGGATATGGATTTGATAAGATTGGGGATAAAAAATCGAGATGGCAACCCCAATTTATTATGGGACAGCAATTTTAATTATTAATTTTCTTTCATAATTTCGATATTTTGTTAACCCAATTCTTCTAAAATACAACAAATGGAAGAAAAGTTCGATTTTTTGGTTATAGGCTCAGGATTAGCAGGACTTTCCTTTGCTCTCAAAGTGGCCGAAAAAGGAAAAGTATGTATTGTAACCAAATCGAAAATAACTGAAACAAACACTAGTTATGCACAAGGAGGCATAGCATCTGTTACTTATGAACCCGATAGTTTTGAAAAACATATTCAAGATACGCTCATATGCGGTGATGGGCTTTGTAACCCGCAAGTAGTGCGTATGGTGGTTGAAGAAGCACCCCAACGCATTAGGGAGCTCATTGACTGGGGAGTTAAGTTCGATACGACAGAAGATGGACATTTCGATCTTGCCCGCGAAGGAGGACACTCGGAGAACAGAATACTCCATTACAAAGATATTACTGGAGCTGAAATTCAACGCGCCTTATCAAAAAAAGTCAGTGAGCATCCCAATATCACTGTATACGAAAATCATTTCGCAATTGATATCATTACTCAACACCATCTAGGGGTACTTGTAAAACGATACTATAACAACATAGAATGTTATGGTGCATATGTGCTCGATTGCGACCATGGAAATATCAAAACTATTTTAGCCAAAGTTACCCTTATGGCTACGGGAGGGATAGGCAATGTGTATCACACCACTACTAATCCCCCTACTGCCACAGGCGATGGAATTGCAATGGTTTACCGTGCAAAAGGGATTGTTGAGGATATGGAGTTTGTCCAGTTTCACCCAACCGCACTCTACAATCCGGGAGAACGTCCCTCGTTTTTAATTACCGAAGCCCTGAGAGGATTCGGCGCTATCCTGAGAAACCAGAATGGTGAAGAATTTATGCACAAATATGATCCAAGAGGTTCACTGGCGCCCAGAGACATTGTGGCACGTGCTATCGATACTGAAATGAAGCATTCTGGTCATGATTATGTTTTTCTCGACGCACGGCACATTGACAAAAAGGCCCTTTTCGAGCATTTTCCCAACATCTATCAAAAGTGCTTATCTATTGGTATTGACATGTCGAAAGACATGATTCCGGTTGCACCTGCTGCTCATTATTTATGCGGGGGAATTAAAGTAGACATAAATGGTCGTTCGTGGATCAACCGGTTGTATGCTGCAGGTGAAACAGCTTGTACCGGCCTGCATGGAGCCAACCGACTGGCATCCAACTCTCTACTCGAAGCCGCAGTGTTTGCTCACCGAGCTGCTATTGATGCCATTGCACATTTTTACGAATACCAAATTCCTAACGGTATTCCCGCATGGAACGACGAAGGAACTTCGAACCCCGAAGAAATGATTCTAATTACCCAAAGTATGAAGGAAACTCAGCAAATTATGAGCAGTTATGTTGCCATAGTTCGCAGCAATCTTAGGCTTCAAAGAGCAGCACAACGCATTAACCTCATCTACGAAGAAACGGAAGAATTATACAAACGTTCTAAAATTTCAAGAATTCTTTGCGAACTTCGTAACCTAGTGGAAGTTAGTTATCTTATTATTAAAAGCGCCCAACAACGTAAACAAAGTATTGGTCTACATTACAACGTAGATTATCCTCCTAAAAATAAAACTACTTGAGGGTGTTAAATCGATAACCAAGCATAATCTCGTGACTACCAAAATTATAAGCCCTAATAGCCGATAAGTTAAAGTCAAAAGCATAACCTGCATAGATCCGCTTATTGAAAATATACCCAACTAAAAGAGCAACTGCATCGAGCGAACGATACGACATACCAAACCAGGCTGTATTCCTATACCATTCCCTCACATTGATATCGAATTGCACCGGAACATTGAAACCCTCCACTGCCTTAATTACAGCGCTACATTCGGTAGTCCACCTACGATTATGTATCCAATTGTAGGAACCTAGCAAATAATAATGCCTTAAGAGCTTACCAAAACTTTTAACTTCTGTTTGATCGGGATTAACATTGAACTTATTGTTGAATAAATTATCGACCGATACACCAACCTGAAAAAGACCGGAGTATACCAATACTCCCAACATACCATCGGGTTCAAATTCCGATTTAACAGCCTTGGGTGCAACCGGATCGGGAGCATACATTTGCAAATTAGTACCATCGTATTTAAACTGAAAAAAACCCAATGCAGCAGCAAAAGACATACGAACATGATCATTTAGAGCAATATTGTATGCGTAAGCACCTTTCAAACCTAAACGACTTGTAGGCGAAGTTATATCGCTGTAAAGAGTAACCCCATAGCCCATATCCTTATTTTTTCCGCTCACTGGTCCAAAAACACTTAACGAATTAGTTACAGGGGCATCGGGGAAGCCTATCCACTGAAGACGCGACATAAGTCTGGCCTGAAAATAATGATAAGTTCCAGCTACTGCAGGATTGAGAATAAACGGATTATGCATATATTGTGAGTACAAAGGGAGCTGCTGTGCAAATACTCCCCCCCAACCTGCAATCAAAAACAACAGTATAACTAATTTGCTTTTCATAATTTTTCTTTTCAAAAGTTATCTGATAATTGCAACTGTCCCTTTAGCGGTTTTTCCTCCGCTCATCGTGATGACATAATAGTATGTACCAATAGGTAAATCTCTACCTTTTCGCTTTCCATTCCAAACTTTATCGACGTTGTTATAACCAATTGATTCATAAACTATATCGCCCCATCTATTGAAAACACGAACATGAATATCTGGGAAATATTCGGCACGTGGTATGTACCAGAAATCGTTAATACCATCTCCGTTAGGTGTAAATGCATCGTCGGGTTTTACATCGGGACTTGAGACTATTAGTACCGAAGCTTTTTCGAAGCATCCCTCGGCGGTAATACCAGTAAAGTAGTATGTAAGCGAATCTCCCTGGAAATTGAGCGTTAGCACACGTGCTGTATCGCTGTTATAAAGCACATACATTCGAGGCGTCCACATATATCGCACATAGGTGCCTGTGCCGCCAATAACAGGAATAATCTGGTATTCTCCCTTAGCTGCTGTGTCGACAGCAGGTAGCCAAACACCATTCGAAGGATGATATGAGATTACGACTGTATCGGATTTGTGGCAACGATCCAATGTAACGTTAAGTATATATTCAACTTTTTCTATGTTGAAACTATTAGGTATATATGGCTTTATAATCGGATTGGGTATGTTGCCTTTATTGTTGACCAAGTTCTGTACAGGTGACCAATTGTAAAGAGCATCGGTGGGACCCAATAATCCACCCGAAAATGCTTTCCCTTGCAACATATATTCTTTGCCTCGACAAATGGTGGTATCTCGCCCTGCATCGACAATCAAAGGATTGTCGAAAGGTATAACCAGGGTATCGAGCCTGTCGCAACCAGCATGATCCTGCGTCCAAATGGCGAGTATGTAAGTACCATTCTTAGCAGTTAACTGAATGGTATCGTTCGTAGTCTTTGTAATGACAGTATCGGAACCCAGCCATTGATATCTGAATGGGTAAGAAGAGTTAAGCACGGTTACCAGAATTGACCCATCGGCCGAACAGTTTTCGGGCACAATTACAGTATCGATACGAAGCGTATCGTCGAGTTTGACCTGGAATGATTTGACCGTATCGCAGCCTATATTATTCCATACCCTTACGCTGTAAACACTTGCCGTTAAATTATCTTTCAAAGGAATAATATCCATTGGTGAATTAAGCACTAAAGTATCACCTTCATCAAACCACTTTATGTATGCAGGATATGCTGTCTGAGATAACTGAAGCGCCACAGATCCAAAAGCATTACATTTTTCGTAAGCTATTACCGAATCGATCTTAAAGTATGCACTTTGCTGAATTATTATAGGCTTGGTTACTATACAACCCGAGTCGTCGACCAAAGTGAAGGGATACGTCCCTGCAAGTAATGCATTGTTTGCTACACTATCGTCAGTAATTGTATCGAAAGGCATACCCAACCACTGGTAAGCAAAAGGTGCAACGCCTTTGGTAAATCGAACAACTACACTACCCAAAACTTCGCACGATGCGTGATTGAGAATATCGATACTGAAATCGACGCTATCTTTAGCCGATATACTGTACAAAGTATCGAAGAAACAGAAATTACTATCCCTAACAATAATTCTGTAGGTTGCCGGGAAAGCTCCAGTAAGTGTATCGGTAAGTAATAAAGTGGTATCGACTCTTCGAATTAGAGTAGTATCTTTCATTAAGATCCAGTTATAAGTATATGGAGCCTGCCCATTCTGCATACTTACCGAGAGGACTCCCTCAGATGTAGGATCGCTTACGCTGTAACACTTAGGCATTTCGAGCAATGCCAAAGTAGCACGTAAAGGATTGTATGCCTCGAGCGTAATGACAGTATCGGACGAAATACAATTGTTAGCATCAATGATGCGAACCATGTAATGCCCGACAGGAACATTGACAATCGAGTCCTTATCTCCCGAAACAAATCCTTCCTTAACTATAGTCAAATCGCTTAAATTTAACCACATAAAGTATAGGGGTTCACGACCTTTTGCTGTAACCGTAATCTTTCCGGTGGGGTTTAATAGGCTACAATGCGATTTTACTGTATCAACCTTTACAATTATCACCTGCGAAACCACAATGCTATCGAGGTGAGTAAAACTACAACCGGCATTATCGTTTACAACAAAGGCATAGTAACCTAAAGGTGCATCAACTAAATTAAGTTGCTGGATAGATATAGTATCGCCCGATGTAGCATTTTTCCATATATAGGTATAGGGCGCTGTTCCTCCACCAATACGCATGTAAATCGAACCAGTAGTGCCCGTATTACATTCGGGATAAATAGCACTGGTCGGAACTGCAAATAGACCTGGGGTTGTAACTAGGATAAAAGTATCTTTTCTGAAAATTTTTCCAGCAGCATCATTGACTGTTATACTATACCAACCAGTATGAGAAACAGTAAACACGCTATCGGAGATATGATTGATAAAGAAATTAACCGAATCGGTTGTTATTTGATAGTTAACAGCACCGAAGGCATTCAGAGGTGTAAGATATACTACTGAACCATTGCATAAGCTATCACGAATAGTAATATTAACATTTAGAGCAGTATCGAGCCCAACATCGACGGTATCGTATGCAAAGGCACAAGCTGCGAAGTCGGTAACTTCGACATAGTATCGCCCTGCGGCAAGACCTGTAAATACATGATTGGTTCCATTGTTAATGGTTACCATAGTGGTAGCCGATGTAATCTTGTAAATTAATGGCGGGAAGGTTCCTGTAGCGTATACCGTAATACTACCGTCTGCACCAGTCGATTTTACAACATTTATCGAATCAATAATGATGGTATCGAAAGCTGGTTTAGGTAAGATATCAACCCGAATAGTGTCAAAACATCCTTTCTGATCGATGAGTTTAAAGGTATAGGTACCCGGAGCCAGTTCGCGGCGATAACTTGAACTCGAAGTAACAAGTGTATCGTACCCAACCTGGATAAAGGTATAATCTGGATGTCCTAGGCTTACATTGTACTGGATAAAGCCTTCGCCTGCACAAGTTTGGTTGTCGAATGTCCAGAGGTTCATCAACGAGTCGTTCGAGGCAACAGTAACTGTTCGAGAATCGGAACAGCCTGATTCGTTCATTACGGTAATGGTATAAGTACCGGCGCCTACACCTGTAATAACTGGACTAGTCGATACCCCTCCATCCCAAAGGTATTGTAATGTCCCCTTACCAATGGCTGTTACAGTAATAGTTCCATTCGTAATTCCTACATTACATGACGATTTAGTTGTTGCGATATTTAGAATTTTTACATTGCTGACCACTACCGAATCGATAGCCTGAACCGAACAACCGTATATGTCGGTCACTACTACCGCATATTTACCAGTTCCTACATTGAGAAGATCCTTTTGCGTACTTATTACCGTGCTAAAATTGGGCAACTTGTACCAACGATACGAATAGGGACCCTGTCCACCCGAAACATTTGTAAATATGTTGGTTTTTCCACCCACATCACAAGGTTGAATAATTGGATTAATTTGTGCAATAATGGGTGTTACAATGGAATTTACTATTACTGTATCGCGGAAATGTTTGCCTTGCGAATCGTAGGCATGGATATAGTATGTACCACTATCATTAACCTCTATATTGCCATTATTGAACTGAACATAATAGTCGTTGGTAATCGCATGAACAGCCTCGTAAACAACCATACCCGTAGCCGCGTTCAAAGGTTCGATGTTTATGTACGCCTGAAGGAATGGTTGAATACACTTAATCGGATCAATAGTTACATTAGCCAATAGTACTGTATCGCGAGGAACAATAGCAATCTGCTCGGCATACGAACAAATGTCATCAACCCGAACAATAAAGGTATCGGCTGGCAAACCAGTAAATACGTTGTTCGAACCGTTCGTAAAGATACCGTTATGATAAGAGGTGGCAGTATAAGTAAAGATACCCGAACCTCCACTGACGTAAACTGTTAAGGTACCATCGTTTCCTCCCGATTGAGTTGCAACAATGCTATCGATAACAACTGGAGAAGCTGGATTAATATCGGCTACAAATGAAGCCGTATCGTTGTTAGCATCAACAATATCGAGTGTATAACTACCTGGTGGTAGCATGGTGAAAGTAAAACTGTCGGGTGCAGGTACAAATGGTGAACCATTGAAAGAGTATCTATAAGGTTTGCGACCACTAATCACTTTATAACGAACCGTTCCGTCGGCCAAACCGGTACAAGTTTCATTAGTCTTGAAGAACTGAACATTTAATGGTAAACCATAAGGTACATAGGCAGTACCATTTACAATACAACCAACTAAGTCTTTGACTGCTATCTGGTATGTACTATCACCGACTAGACCAGTAAAGTTACCGGCATTCATTACGAAGTTTGCCCCACCATCGATAGAAAATTCGTACGATGCCATAGAACCTACTCCTCCGGAAGCTGTAATATGTATCTCGCCGTTAGGAGCTATTGTGGTTTGAGGCACAGTATTAATATTAGTAATTGTAAGCAAACTCGAAGCAAGCTCTTTGATGGTAAATACTTCTGAATTAACAGAAGGTGGTGAATAAAAATGCCTTACATTAAACTGGTAATTACCGGCCGAAAGATTAGTAAACGTATAGTCTTTAAGGTTGGTAACTACAGTTCCAATGAGTGTAGCTCCCTTGCGTAAACGGATAGTAAAGGGTGGTGTACCCGACTTAATATGTACCGTTGCAGTACCCGAATTACTACCATAACAAGACACATCGGTAAAGGTAGTTGGATACAACGATAATATTCTGTCGTCGACTATTTCAATGGTTGTATCAGGACCACTACAACCTAATCCATCTTTAGTAATAACACGATAGAAACCAGGACTCAGGTTGGTAAAAGAGTTTGTTGGACCAAAAGGGCCATTATTGAAAGAGTACTGATAACCTCCATTGCCACCTGTACCGTTCACCACTATACTACCCGTACCTGGACTACCATTGTATCCAGTAATAGTATATGTAGCTCCTACAGGTGCGGGTTCGGTAACTGTAACTGTTTTAGTTGCAGTGGATAGGTTAGCATCTGTTACAGTTATTTGATAAGTACCTGCTGGAACCTGCGTAAGATTTGTTACCAACGGAATAATATTAAATGTATAGGGAGGCACTCCTCCTGAAATGCTTGTATCTATTCTTCCATCAGTACCTCCAAAACAGGTAACAGGTGTTGTGGTTACAGTAAGTACCAACCCTAAGGTATCGGTAATTCTAAAGGCCATTGAGTCGACACACGAATTCTGATCGCGAACATATGCCACGTAATTGCCTGTATCGAGATTAGTAAATATATTAGATACCTGAGGAAGCGTATTATTGTACCAGTAAACCAAATTACCCGCTCCTGAAGTAGCAGGTGGAACGTTAACGGTAGCTGTACCTTTTATTGGACCATTAACTTTTGTCGTTGTAACACTATTTATCTTCAGCAAATTTGGCTCAGTAATAGTAGCCGTAGATGTTGCCTGACACATGGAATCGTCGCGTACGGCTATATTGTAGTTACCAGCAAATAAATTACTGAAAATATTACTTGCCTGGTACGTTGTACCACCATTGACCGAGTATTGCAGGGATCCAGAACCACCCGACGCATTGATCACAATAGCACCTGTTGCACTACCCTTACATCCCGATACAGGAATAGCATTTACAGAACTAATGTTAATGGCACTTGCTGGTTCATTAATAGTAACATTACCATAAGAATGTGCACCGCATGCATCTTTTACATATATATTATATGTACCAGCGACCAAATTATTGAAAACCGGATTTACCTGATATTGCGAAGGAACATCACCATTGATACTATACTGGTATGGTGCAACACCTCCAGAGACATTTATCGTTATTCTACCCGTATTACCTCCCTTGCATTTAACATGCTGAACAGCTACCTGAATTGTCACTCCCGATGAGGTAACAACTGATAATGAAGTGTCGGCTGCAGGACAGCCTTTAGAATCGGTAACAGAAACTGTATAATTGCCAGCAGAGAGATTAGTAAAAGTGCCACTTCCTTGAACCACTGGTCCAGGAGTTAGTGTGTAAGTTAGTGGCGCTGTTCCTCCCGTTGCAGTGACAGTAATAGTTCCTGTCCCACCACTACAAATTGTATCTCCCGAAGCAAAAGTAATAGAAATAGGGGCTGGATTATTTAATGTAATAGTAGTATCCTTCTGACAATTGTTTGCATCCTTAACATGTACCTGGTGCGTGCCGGAAGCCAAACCAGTAAAATTACCAGTCGGTTGTAAAGGCAATGAGTTAATCCAGTATTGTTTTGTACCGGTACCTCCACTTGCAACAGCATTGATTAAGCCATCACTTGCATTATTGCAAGATGGATTTGTAGCTGTTACACTACTCCAAATTAAAGCTGGAGGATTATTGATCACTATAGGACCAGCCGTTGCTGCAGGACAATTATTTACATCCGTTACGCTGATATTGTAGCTTCCTGCCGATAATCCAGTAAAAATATTTGAACCCGAAACAAAATTATTACTGCCCGATGTAACTGTATAGGTATAGGGCGAAGTTCCTCCTTTGGCGTAAATTCTAATTTCTCCTGTACTTGAACCATTGCAAAGAACATCAATTTTTCTGATCGAATCTATAGTTATGGCTGCGGGTTCCTTCACCTCGAGGCTATCGAACGTTTTAAGAGTAGCACAATTTTTAGCATCGGTAACTTCTACCATGTACTTTCCTTTGGGCAACCCACTAAACAGATACGAACTATTGGAAACACCTGTAATGTTAAAGGGCATAAGTTTGAAAGTGTAAGGTGTTGTTCCACCTGTAGCAGTTAACCCTACTTGACCATTGGCCAAACCAAAGCAGGTTATATCTATCTCTGTTGAATCGGTTAGAACAAAAGGTGCAGGTTCATTCAAAGTTATCTGGGTGGTATTAATACAACCTGCTGCATCTCGAATTTTAACATCATAAATACCACCGTCGAGACCTGTAAATATGGTGGACCCGCCATAAGGCAGCGAATTAATAGTATACTGTCTGTCTCTTATACACATCT
>JAOAFU010000216.1 GCA_026416115.1 Bacteroidales bacterium
TGGCCTGGTCCGTCAGAAGGTGAGCGACCAACAGCCTATATCGTTATGCTGTTGGACAAAAACATTTCCGAGCAACCTTTTTGCGATCATGGTATTGCTGCTCAGACCATTCTTTTAGGAGCAGTAGAAAAAGGACTTGGCGGTTGTATTTTGATGAGTATAAAAAAGGATATGCTGCGTGAGGCTCTTCAGATTCCTCACACATTAGAGATTCTTATGGTTATAGCTCTTGGAAAACCGGCAGAAAAAATAGTTATTGACCCCATGCCTGCTAACGGCGATTTTAAGTACTGGCGGGACGAAGAGGGTATACATCATGTACCCAAACGCTCGTTGTCTGAACTTATATGGCGAAAGTTTTTCTGAAATTATTTTTTTACAATAAGCTCGCTATAAAGCTCGAATAAACGTTGAGCCGCCTCAAAACTAGTCATACTGCCTTGTAACACTTCGTTTTCAAGCTTGTTTAAAAGCTTCACTATTTCGTGCTGCTGATAGAATGATTGGGTTAGCATCTCTTGTACGGTTTGATGTATCCAAAATTTAGCTTGCTGGTTTCGGTTGTGGTCAAAGTAACCATTATTGATTACTAGTTGTTTGAAGTGCTCGAGCATTTGCCAGATTTCATCAATACCTAGTTGCAAGTGTGCTGAACATGTTTTTACTAATGGTTGCCAACCCGAAGGTGTAGGAGGGAAGAAATGGAGAGCGTTTTGGAGTTCGGCTTTAGCTCGCATGGCACGTTCAATATTATCGCCATCGGCCTTAGTTATAACAATAGCATCAGCCATTTCCATAATACCTCGTTTTATTCCCTGAAGTTCGTCACCAGCTCCAGCTAAAGCCAGCAAAAGAAAAAAGTCGACCATGCTGTGCACAGTAGTTTCCGATTGTCCTACTCCTACGGTTTCGACAAATACTACATCGAACCCTGCTGCTTCGCATAAATAGATGGTTTCGCGAGTTTTACGCGCAACACCGCCCAATGACCCGGCCGAAGGGGATGGACGAATAAAGGCATTGGGGTGAGAGGATAGATGTTCCATACGGGTTTTGTCACCTAATATGCTGCCTTTTGTGCGTTCGCTGCTGGGATCGATAGCCAATACTGCCAACTTGTGTCCTTTGTTCACAACATGCATCCCAAAAGCTTCGATAAACGAGCTTTTACCAACACCCGGTATTCCGGTTATTCCAATACGAAAAGACTTTCCGCTGTATGGTATACATCGCTGAATAATTTGCTGTGCTAATGCATGGTGTGCAGGAAGATTGCTTTCAACCAGCGTAATAGCTCGGCTGAGAATTGTCCTATCGCCTCTGAGTATGCCTTCGACATATTCATCGACGGTAAGCCTGAAACGACGAATGTTTTTAAATCGCTCTACAGATTCCTCACTAATTGCCGGTGGTTGTGGAATCCCTTCGTTTACCCTTAATGCACTATCGTGGTCGTTTTTTTCTATTTCATCCATTTCTCGCAGTCTTATTTGTTGCCGTGAGTTAAAACTATAATTAATAAAACTAAGATAGCTCAGCAAAGTTAGGTTTAAGCGGTATTATCCTCATAGCAATGTGAAAAAATATATTCGGTTTGTTGAAATTTTTGATCAGTAATCGTTATTCATGTAAGATGCAAGAACTGATGGGTATTTATGATCGAGCTTCGGAAAAGGACGATAGTAATGCTATCATTTTTCAAAATGCTTGGTACGTTTTTCGGCAATATACGAGAAATCGCTGTTTATCTGTAACTTTTTTGTAACAGGTATCTCTGCTTTCTGCCACTTTATTGTTGGATAAATAACATATTTTTTATCGTCGATTTTGATTCGTACGGGTATAGTAAAGTCTTCGTTTATTTTTTGGAACCTGTAATAAAGGTAGGCTTTACCCTGGTACATATCGTAATAGTACTCCCATTCAAGTTGGGGACAACTTCGGTTGAAAAGGTATTGTTTGAAAAAAGGAGTAAAGTCTTTACCTGTTTTTTGGTTAACCCAATCGATAAAATCCTGACTATTTGCCCATCCATATCGATGTCGAAGGTAAAAAGTACTGATGATATTTTTAAATAACGAGTCGTTGTGAATGACATTTCGTAAGGTATGTAAAATGAGAGCTCCTTTAGTATAAACATCGGCATCTTTATAATCCCAATAATTTACGTCGCGAGGTCCAACAACGGGTCGCTTGTTTTTAATAAACATGGCATATACCATTAAATACCGAATATATGCTTCGTACCCTTGAGTTGCTTCGACATACAAGGCTTCGCTATAGGTAGCAAATCCTTCATGGATCCAGATATCGGCGTAGTCGGCAACACTTACGCTATTACCCCACCACTCGTGAGCTGTTTCGTGGAGGATAATGTAATCGGCTCCAAGATACGAGAGGTTTTTATATTTGTTGCCATATGCAATGGCTGTTTGGTGCTCCATACCTTCGTAAGGACTTTCGACAAGCTTAAACCCGTCATTAGGCCAAGGATAGCTTCCGTAAAATTTTTCGAAGTTACTGATTATACCAGTGGTTTGGGGAAAGTGTATTTTGGCTTTATCCAGGTTGTATGGTAACACAAAAAACGACATTTGAAAGCGGCTTGAATCGCTTTGATAGGGAAGTGCAAAATTAGTATAATTGCCAATGTAGAAAGTAACATTGTAAGTGTTGATAGGATAGCTCACTTTCCACGTGTAAGTAATGTAACCATCTCGATATACCGAGTCGGTCATTACACCATTGGCTACACAGTATAGAGGCGCTGGGACAGAGTAATGCATTGTCATACTATCGGGTTCGTCGCTCAGATGGTCTTTCGAAGGCCACCAAAGGCTCGAACCAGCAACCTCGCAGGCAACACCAATCCATGGTTGCCCCAGTTTGTCTTTTTTCCAAACAACCCCCCCTTCCCATGGCGGACGGCGTGCACGTTGCGGTTTCCCTGCATAGTAGACTGTAAAGCGAAAAGAAGATTCTGCTTTAATTATTTCTGGAAAATTTACAAATACAGCTCCATATTCTCGACGATATGACAAGATTTTTCCCTTGTAAACTATGGAGTCAATGCGCATGTTGGGGTATAAATCAATCTGCAAAGTGTTAAAATCTCTAACTGCTTTCGCCTGAAATGTAACTTTCCCGCTAATAGTTTTTCGATCGGGGTAAAACTTTACAGAAAGATCGTAATGTTTAACATCGTAGCAACTCCTATAGGAGCTTAAAGCACCACGTAATGAGTCGGCTCTACTAAAGGATGGGTACGTAAACGGCCGAGGAGGGGTTTTAAATTGACGATTTATGCCTACTACAATGCACGAGCTTAGTAAAAATGGTAGAATATAAAACCACAGATGGTAAATTCTATTATAAATCTTCATTCAGGCAATTGTTATATATTATTAAAATTCATTTTTAGTTCGATAAATGCTAGGTAAACAACAATTTTTCAAATATAGTTTAATTGAAATTTTTAATTCAAATCATATCTTAAACATAGACAAATATTAAACATATGCAGCATATTCTATATTCTATAATTGAATTTCTCAAAAGTAAATTGTTTCGATAATATTTATATACTTAATAAATTGCATTTTAATAATTTTTAAAAACAATATATTGCGAGAAATAATTTTTTATTACATATTTGTTGTAATGTTAACTCAAAAAAACGAACCATGAAAAAACTACTAACTATCATTGGTGCTGGAGTGCTTACCCTTGGAGTATTTGCACAGAATAAGCAATATACACAGGCCGATGCTGCGATGTATTTTAATGAGAGCATTGCACTGATGAAGACAGATTTACCATTGGCAATACAAAAGCTCGATAGCTGTATTATTCTTTGCAACATAATTGGAGATTCAGCTCTTGAGGTCAAAGCAAAGGCCGAGCCTTTTATGTGCGATTTAAATCTTAGATATGCTGGCGATTTATATTATGATCAGAAACAAAAAGAACAGGCTTTGATTGTTGCTCGTCGTACGCTTGCTTTATGCGAGAAATATAATAATGAAGAGATAGCCGCGAAAACAAAGAAACTTTTGGGACAGATTTACACTTCCATCGGTTCGTCCAATTTTTCGGCTAAAGCTTACGATAAGGCCGTTGTTGCTTTCGATAGTGCTTATTATTTTGATCCCGAGTTGTATACCTCACTGCTCAACAAGGCTATTGCTTTTCGGGTTCTTAAAAATGTAAATGCTTTTGTCGAAAATATTGATCAGTTTATTAAAATAGCCGCGCAAGAGAATGATTCGGCCCAGGTTAAAAAAGCCCAGAAAATGGCTATTGAATTCTTGCGTGCCGAAGGTTCACGAGCAAATGCTCAGAATAAGGCAAAAGAGGCTGAAAGTCTGTTAGTTAAAGCTTTGTCCTACGGCGATGACAAAGATGTTTTTTATTACTTAGCCGATGTTTATACTAAGCTCAAAAAATATAAAGAAGCTGTTGACTATGCGCAAAAAGGGTTAGCCATGGAAACGGGTAGTGCCGAAGACAAAGCAAAATATTATTATACTATGGGCAATGCCTATCTGGCTTTAGGCAAGAAAGATGACGCTTGTAGTGCTTTCAAAAACGCTTCTTTTGGTAAATTTGCCCAGGCTGCGAAGGCTCAAATGACCAATAATAAGTGCGCTCAGTAAGCTTACAGTTAATTATTCATTTCGTATATATACCCCGTAGTAATTCATATACGGGGTTTTTTTTATTTACTCTTTTCAGTTGAACAATAATTTTACTTCGTTGTATAATTAACATGACCGATTGTTTTTAAACTTGGTCTATTTATTGGGCTTAAAAAGCCTATGAAATAAGGAAAGTAAAATAAATTGAACACAATAAACTATCTTTGCCAATACTAAATCATGCTAAAATGCGCCCTACGGATCATGTATTAGTTATTTTCGGTGCATCAGGAGATCTGACTTATAGAAAGCTATTGCCTGCACTTTTCGACCTATACAGCCAGTCGGTTTTACCCGAAAACTTTATTGTACTTGGAGTTGCCCGTTCGCCTATGAGTCGAAACGACTTTTGTGATAAAATGAAGGAGGGAATTATAAATTTTTCAAATCTTGGCAAAAAATATGATTCACTGATTGAACCTTTTTTGAGTCGGATCGATTATTTATCTATCGATACCTCCGATAAGTCGGAGTATGTTAAATTAAAAGAGAAACTCTTGAGTATTGATAATTTGTATCGAACAAAAGGTAACTATCTTTTTTATTTGGCCACACCTCCCAATATGTACGATACAATAGCCTTTAATCTCAAGGCAGTGGATTTACATATAGAAATTCCCAATCGTTATTTTCGTCGTATTATTGTCGAAAAACCTTTTGGATACGATCTTTCCTCGGCACTTGAGTTGAATAATAAATTGCATGCAGTATTTTCCGAGCAGCAACTCTATCGTATCGATCATTATCTCGGAAAAGAAACGGTACAAAATATTTTGGTTTTCCGATTTTCGAACGGACTATTTGAGCCAATCTGGAACAGAAATTTTATTCATCATATCGAAATTACTGCAGCCGAAACATTAGGTGTGGGTAATCGTGGTCGTTATTATGAACAATCCGGTGCTATCCGCGATATGTTGCAAAATCATCTTATGCATCTGGTAGCCCTTGTGGCTATGGAACCTCCTGTGTTATTCGAAGCCCATGCCTTGCAAAATGAAATGGTTAAAGTTTTGCAAGCATTACGACCTCTCGATAAAGATAGTATTGAGAGCAACATTGTGAGAGGACAATACACAGGTGCACGAACCAATAGGGGAAATCTGCTGGCATACCGTGAGGAAAAGGATGTTGCACCCGATTCTAACACCGAGACATTTGTGGCTATGAAACTATTTATCGATAACTGGCGTTGGGCCGACGTACCATTTTATATCCGTACCGGAAAGCGTTTACCGTCTCAATTGACAGAGATAATTATTCATTTAAAAGCCACACCCCAAGCTTTATTCAAAGGACAGTGTACCGGACCATCGTGCAATAAAATTATTCTGCGGATACAGCCCGAGGAAGGCATAGGTATGCAGTTTGGCTTAAAATCGCCAGGTACAGGTTATAATGTTAGGCAGGTACAAATGGATTTTAAATATAGCGAACTTGCTAATACATATATTCCTAGCGCATACGAGCGGCTTTTGCTCGATGCTATGCATGGCGATCCGGCTTTGTTTATACGAAGCGATGCAGTCGAAGCCACCTGGAAATTTATCGATCCACTACTCCAATACATTCAAACTAATAAAGATTTTAAATTATTTGGTTATCCTTCATGTACCTGGGGACCCGAAGAAGCAAATCAACTCATACCCGAGGGATGGAGCGAATATCCAGCCTATTGTTCTATTGAAGAAGAACCTAAGTTTACAATTTTGAGTTAACTTAATTATGCCATGAAAGTAAAGGTAGGGATTTTAGCTAATATTAAACACTCACTGTGAGGTAATAAAATCACTTTATTTCTATCATCACTTCAAACCCTGTATGTTTCCTGACATTTAACACCTTCCCATCATCGAAAATTAGGTATTGGCCTTTAATTCCTGATAAATGACCCGATACCTCGGGTGTTTTTAACAGATCGATGCTATTAACTTTTTCGGGGTATCTTATAACTGGATAGTTAAGACGGAAAATTTTTTGGTTATCAAGCAGAAAATCTTGCCATTCGGCAGGGAGTAAGTTAGTTAGCTTACGAATGGCTGTATCGAAGTCGGGGTTATTATTTATTTTATTGGTCAGCATCGTTCTCCAATTGGTTTTGTCGGGAAAATATTTTTTTAGTGTAACTTCAATACAGCCTGCAGTATACCGATTTGGGGTACGGGCAATGATTATGGCCGATGAGGCGCCCTGATCAATCCATCGGGTGGGGATCTGGGTGTGTCGGGTAACGCCTACTTTTATTTGATCGGTTGCAGCAAAGTAAAGGTAATGATCAATTAAGCAATGTTCACGAGCATATTGCATATCACGGGCTATTCCTTCGTGGGCACGGCATAGCTCGGGATGCAATACGCACTCTTCTGCCTCAGGGGCCGTTGTAAAACAAGGATAGCAAAAGCCCTGACCAAATAAGCGAGTACTTTTTCTTCCACATTTTGTACAGTAAAGATTTCCTGTATATGCAATTTGCATTTTTCTACCCAGGAATGAATTAATTTGAATTCGCTCGTTTTGGGCTGTTATATAATATAGTATGGGATCGTTATCCTCTGTTTCCATCTTGTCGAGTAGTAGCTCAAAATTTTTCATCTCTCTTCTTTTCTTTGTTTCAAATTTACTTCAATTTAAGCTTTGTTTATCAATATAATTTTTTTACACAATGTATGAATAATTATACTAATTTTAAATATTTCGAATCCTAATCTATTTATAGAAAATCATAATGTTTAATTTTTTTTTCATGAAAATAATATGAATATATTTGCAAAAAAATAAATGATTGGTATAAATAAACAATCCAAAAAGGTACTTGTTAATTTATTAAGAATTGCTTTATTTTACGTAGAAAGGATGAGTGTTATCTAAAATATTTAAAAATAAAAAATACAATGGCCACCTTAAAGGAAAAGCTCTACGAAAAAATTGAACAATGGCGTCCACGAACTCAACGATTACATGATGTGTATGGAGATGTGGTGGTTGACCAGATTACAATTGGACAGATTATCGGGGGGATGCGCGATGTAAAATGTCTTGTAACCGATATCTCGTATCTCGACCCGGAAGAAGGTATCAGATACCGAAATTATACTTTGCCCGAACTTTTTCAGAAATTGCCCAGACCTCAGGGAGCTGAGTATCCTTATGTGGAGGGTTGTTTTTACCTTTTATTAACTGGCGACATCCCGACCGAAGAAGAAGTAGCCGATGTGGTCGATGAGTTGTCGAAGCGGCGAATATTGCCCTATTATGTTTACGATGTTATTGATGCTTTTCCCGATGTAAGCCATCCAATGGCCATATTTTCATCGGCCATTCTTACTATGTCGCGTGAGTCGTTATTTGCCAAGAAATACGAGATGGGCATGCGCAAGCAGGATTATTGGGATCCTATGTATGAAGATGCTCTCAATCTGTTAGCAAAGTTGCCCGAAATTGCTGCGTATATTTATTCCAAGCTCTATCGCGATGGAAAGCACATCGAATCGAACCCTTTTCTCGATTTTGGAGGTAATTTTGCCCATATGATGGGTATTGGCAAACCTTACGACGATGTGTCACGACTCCATTTTATCTTGCACGCCGACCATGAGAGTGGGAATGTTAGTGCACATACTGGTCATTTAGTTGCTAGTTCTCTCTCAGACATATATCTTTCTATCTCTGCTATGATTTGTGGCCTTGCCGGCCCTCTGCACGGGTTAGCTAATCAGGAGGTGCTCAAATGGTTGCTTGAGGTTATGGAAAAAATGGGCGGGAAATTACCTACGGAAGATGAAATGAAGCAATTTGTTTGGGACACCCTTAAATCCGGACAGGTAATTCCGGGGTTCGGCCATGCAGTGCTTCGCAAAACCGATCCCCGTTACATGATTCAACGCGAATTTGCCCTTAAGCATATGGCCGATGACCCCATTATGCACTATGTAGATCTGCTTTACAGAGTTGTTCCTCCTATTTTGAAAGAGCAGGGTAAAGCTAAAAATCCTTGGCCCAACGTCGATGCTCATTCGGGTGCTATACAGTGGCATTATGGTGTAAGGGAATACGATTTTTACACGGTTCTATTTGGTATTGGTCGTTCTCTTGGAATTAGTGCCAATATTATCTGGGACAGAGCACTGATGTATCCACTTGAACGTCCCAAATCGCTCACTACCGATATGCTTGAGCAGATAGCTATGGCTGCTGCTGCCGAAAAAATAAAAAAATAATATAGAGACGCTGAGCAGGCGTCTCTATGTATTTAGTTTTATCTCTCAAAAAAATTAAAGATTTCTAGTTATCGGTATGAATTCTTGATTCACTGCTGCATGTATACCATCATTATTTTGGGTAAGTAAAATCCATTTGCTGCTATACGAAAATATAGGGGGTGATGGGGTAAAAGAAATAAAAAAGGTCAAAGAATTTATTCTTTGACCCCTCGTATTGTAGCTTTGGAATATTTTTTGTGCTTCCTTAAGCAATTTATTCGGCTTGGGTTGTATCTCCACCTTGTTGTTTGGTTGCAGCTTGTCGTTTCTTCTCAGCCATGTATGCTGCCCGACTTTCGAGAGCCATTTTGACGGTTTCTGCCCAGCTGTTGTTGATATTTTCGTCTTTAAGAGCCGGAGTAGCCGGAGTAGCGGTTTGGATAATAGCCCCAGGCTTAGGGCAGGTTCGAACGCATTCGCCACAATAGATGCATACGGCACGATTGTAATGGTATGTTTGTTTGCCATCCATTGCTTGTGAGAAAATTATGGCACCCGGAGGGCATGCCATTTCACACCTGCGACACCATATACATAGATCGGGATTATGTTCTATAAGACCACGATAATCGTCGGGTTTGTATGTAGGGGCAAAGGGATACTGAATAGTAGCTGGTCGCTTAAATAAATTGCCTATTGCAATAAAAAAAGCCTTCATAGCCTATTTTTTTAAAGTTTAATACTATTTATCGGGCAGTACAACTTAAACAAGGGTCGTACGAAGCGATAATAGCCGGTGCACTTGCATACTCATTACCCTTGAACATCTCAACAAATGCTGGTATGTTCGAGAAAGTTGGAGCTTTAACTTTCAGACGTTCGAGGTACTGTGTTTTATTACCTTTAGCATAGTGGAATAGTTCGCCTCTGGGAGCCTCGAGTCTAACCACTGCCTCGCCTTCTGGCAAAGCTTTGGTTTCGGCTACTATGGGGCCTTCGGGCAAACCTTGAATCACGTTTTCGATAATTTTCATCGAAACCAGTAGCTCGCGCAAACGTACCATATTTCGTGCATGAACGTCACCGCCATTTTCAAGTACCATCTCAAAACCTACTTGTTTCCATGGAAGTAGGTCTTCTGTGTCGTTGCGCACGTCGACTGGTACGCCGGCAGCTCTGGCTAAGGGGCCAACAGCGTTTAGTCGCATAGCATCCTCGAACGAGATGGCACCTATGCCCTTATTTTTCAAAGATAAGCTCCAGTTGTTCTGGAAGATATCAATTAAATCATCAATTTTAGGACGAAGTTCTTTTAGACGTGTCAATATCATTTGAGCAACCTCGGGACGCAAGTCGCGAGCAACACCTCCAACTATCGAATAGTCGTACTGTACTCGATTTCCACATACCGCTTCGAGTAGTTCCATTGAAATTTCGCGGTCTTTCATCGTTCGCATGAAAAGAGCTTCGAATCCCGAATTTTCGGCCACGTGAGATAGACACAACATGTGGGAGTGGATACGGTCGAGTTCAAGTACCAATATTCGCAAGTATTTTGCACGTAATGGGATTTCGAGGTTTAGTAATTTCTCGGCCACCTGCGAGTAGGCAGTAGTGTGCGAGATAGAGCACAAACCACAAATACGGCCAATAACAAAACTTACCTGACGAAATTTGAATTTAGTTGTACATGCTTTCTCTATACCTCGATGTACGTAACCAACGTTAGCTTCAACGTCGACAATTTTTTCATTCTCGGTGGTAAGTTTAAAATGCAACGGTTCCAGCAGCGAAATGTGCTGAGCACCTACGGGTATGTCATAATATGTTGCCATAGCTATTATTTCTTTCTTAATGGTGCACCTTCAAAGTCTTCTTCGAGTACGAAACCTTTTTTAGCATTTTCGATGTTAATTCCCATCAGGTCGACAAGCTCGGCTTCGGCTACCCATGCCGAGGGTACTACTCGGGTAATGCTTGGAATAAGTTGTGAGGCATCGGCTTTTGCTGCAAACATGGTTACCTCGCCTGGGGCTACGTAATTGGAAAAAAACCACTGTACTTCAATTGCGTCGCCAAGGTCGACCGCGTTGATTACTATGAAATGATGTTCGTCGTAGCGGTAAAATTTACCAATTTCTTCTACAACCTTGTCGAGGGGTAGGTCTATACGTTTCATGATTTGTTTTTTTTAATTTCTAAATGCTCCAAATATTTCCCGAAGCTCATTTATTTAGTTGGTATAGTACCTGGCATAGTTCGACGATTTATCTGATCGTTTTCGTCTTTTACCTCGTTGGCATAACGAAGAGGTTTTTCGATGGCTTTGGTCTTTTTTTCTAAAATTTCTAAGGCTGCTACTACGCCATCAATAATTTGTTCGGGTCGGCAAGCACAACCAGGTACATAAACATCTACGGGGATAACTTGATCAACTCCCCCTTCAATGTTGTACATATCGCGGAAAACACCTCCTGTCGAAGCACAAGAGCCACAACAAATAACCACTTTAGGTTCGGGCATCTGCGAATAAATTTCAACTAATCGTTCGCGCGAACGTTTGGTAACTGGTCCTGTAATAAGCAAAATGTCGGATTGTTTAGGGTTACCTGTGTTAATCATCCCAAAACGCTCCACATCGTATTTAGGCGATAAACAAGCCAGTATTTCGATATCGCAACCATTACAGCTTCCTGCATTATAGTGCAGTATCCACGGCGATTTTTTACGATACAATTTTAGTTCCATAGGGTTAAAATTATAATGTTACCCACAAAAGGTTTAACAACGCTGCTGGTAGTGCGGTCCAGAAAATAAACTTTAACATTTGTTTATAATCTACACGAGCAGTTGAATTATCCAGAGCGTTGATAAACAAAAAGGTAAGTATTAATACGGTGATTGCCAAAAAAAAGTTTGAGGCAACAAACAAATATACCAAGGCATAAGCAAAAATATAGTCGAGCCACTTAGCAGTATAAAGAAATTCGAAGAAAATTCCAGAGTATTCAATTTCCGCTCCACCGGTTATCTCTTGATGAGCTTCTGCAATGTCGAAGGGCGACTTTTTTAGCTTTATGGGCAATACTAAAAGTAAGGCAACAAATGCAAGTGGCATTTTAACGATTAATGGTTCTTCCAGCGTACTAATAGAAGATATGTTAAAGCTTCCGGTAACCATATACAACGATACTGCTATGAGGATAAGTACAGGTTCGTAAGCCAGAGCGGTAATTGCTAATCGATTTGCTCCCAAATGGCTAAAAACCGAACGGGTACTGTAACCGGCTATAATAAGTAAGGCAGTAGAAAGAAGATGGAGGTATATGACCAGAATAAAGTCGCCACCGAAAATCAGTACTGCTAGTGCAAACCACAACGATACAAAATGCATTATTCCAAGAAACGCATGAGTTGAATGTACTATAAAGGTACGCTTTTGAGCCAACTTGAAAAAATCGTAAAATGGCTGAAGAATGGGTGGCCCAATGCGTTGCTGCATGCGTGCCTTTATTTTTCGTTCAATCCCATAAATGAGACCGCCCAGTACAGGGGCCACAATAACAAAGATGATGGCAATAAGTGTCGTGTTCATACGAAAACTTAATTAAATTATAACATACCGCCCACAAACACCAGGGCTACGAAAAATATTCCGCCAACCACTATGTAAAATGGCATGGCCTTTTCGGTTGAAAAATAGAGTGATGAGAATCGGTAATCGACTTTTTCACCACAGGTATATTCTTTTACCCGATCAACTCCTTTAAAATGAATAAAAAGTGACAATATTATCGTTACTGGAAGTACAAGAAATGCAATAAGCATCGGTATTATTGGTAACGAAAGATTATTGATGTAAAGCGAACCGCCCTTAAATACACTTGAAATGCTTACCTGTGTAATAGTCGATGCAATGGGTGCAAAAAACGAAGGCAATAACACCGGAAGGGCCAACATACCGCCTATGATGAGGAAAAGCAGAATATAGATGCTTGACTGATATAGGGGATGCGTTTTTTCGAATCGAATAACCTCTTGTTCTCCGCTTCGGCTGAATAATACTCCAGTTACTTTGAAATAGAGCAATGCCATGACAGCACCACCAATGGCAATAGCTGCAATTATTAAAGCACCGGTAAGCTTAAATGTTGGAAGCGATGAGCCAATACTTTCGATACTAAACCATTTTCCAATGAAACCACCAAATGGAGGCAGGAGTAGCGACATGAAACCTATTGCCACAGCTAGGGCAGTAAAGGGCCCCAGTTCGCCCAAACGATCCATCTGACTTGTTTGCTTGTAATGGTATACGTGTTCGATTATTCCAGCATTTAAAAAGAGCATACACTTGGAAATACCGTGGAAGATTACAAGCATCAGAGCTGCCATGATGGCTGTTTCGGTACCAGCAGCTGCTAACATACACATGAGTCCAAGCAACGAAATGGTTGAGTAAGCCAAAATTCGTTTAAAAGTATCCTGCGATAGGGCACTGATAGCGGCTACAAGA
The DNA here is from genome assembly GCA_026416115.1 of Bacteroidales bacterium. Taxonomy (GTDB): domain Bacteria; phylum Bacteroidota; class Bacteroidia; order Bacteroidales; family DTGW01; genus JAKPGM01. The sequence continues at coordinate 13,410 of JAOAFU010000216.1, forward strand.
AATACGAAACCTGTTAACAGCATGATTACCGTAGCTACATTGGTATCCTTGATAGCGGGCGAGATGCGAAGTATTACAAAAGGTGCAATTTTTACCATGGTAGAGGAGTGTAGTAACGCACTCACAGGAGTGGGTGCAACCATTGCCCCAAGCAACCAACTACTAAAAGGCATTTGTGCTCCTTTAATCAAAGCGGCAACAGCCAAAAGTGCAAATGGTAATAATAAACCAGTATTCGAAACATTTGAAAGTAATCCGCTAAAGGTTAACTGTTCGTATTCGGGAGTGAAAATAGCGTATACGATTGCCCCCAATATGGCAAGTCCGCCAATTTGATTCATCCATAAAGCATTAAGGGCATTGCGTACTGAGGTCTCGTCATTCCTAAACCCAATAAGTAGAAAGGATGCCAACGTGGTAAGTTCGAAGAAAAGGAAAAAATATTCGAGATTATCGGCCGAAACAATCATGTTCATAACGCCAATAAACCACATGATAACCGAGAGGAAAAATTTTTTCTTGTATTCGCTGCAGTTTTCCTCATCGATGTAACGAATAGCAAACACTGCAATTACGCCACTCACAATGTTGATAAGCAAAAACATCATTAGGCTCAGACGGTCGATATAAAATTGTGCAGTACTGTGATGCGGCGCAATAGTCAGAACATAAATGGCTCCGGCAAGTTGTAAAATGCTTAAGATCCCAACTAAAAGGTGCCGGTGCTTTATTGCTACATAGCCAAAGTATAACAGTAGCAGTATATCTATCCCCGCAACTAAAAAATTAACAAGTTCGGGCACTTGTATCGAAACAGCTTCTTTCACACTTCCGTAAAGATACAATGAGATAGTCGAAAGTATTAAAGCTGTTGCTATTATAAGCCCTTGATTAATCCTTTTGGGAAATAAAAGTATTAATCCGCTAACCAAAAGCGGAAACAAAAACAAGCTATAAAATAACCAATTCATGGAATTGTATTTTTTTGTTTTTAAAAAGTGCAAATTTATACTTTTGCTATAGACATCAAACCATAAAATGATTATTATTGCTAATTTAGAACGATTCTGAAATTTGTTAAGGGGAAAATTTGTTTTTCGCTGCTATATTCATTTGAAATTCTTCGATAGGGTCATATCTGTCGTTATTGTTTAGATGGGGCAGAGGGATATCATGTGCTACCATAAGGTGGGTCCCTTATGGGGGCTATTTTGGGTTTTGTACCTACGGGTTTTGATTGTATAAAGTTCTGTAAGAAGTGCGCTTGGAATTACATTGAGGTAGATGATTGCTCCATTACAAGCTCCACATGAATATGCTAGGGTAACATCTTATGTTATTGTTCAAATAAAACTAACTATACAAACACAAACAAATTTCCTGTAATAACGATCGGGTCGATGAAAGTTATATTAATTCAATCGGTCGTTATTTGTTTTATTTATTCGCATTGGTTGCCCTTCGGTACATCCCCTGTGGCACTGTACCAGCTCGCGTTTGTCATTTGGAGTAAGTTTTCGGTACCACTCCATTTTTTCTTTTAACGTTCTTTTCTGTAACCATAAGAAGAAACACTGATAGTTTGTTCGTCCGTAGGGGCAATAAAACATACCTTGCTGAATTATTTCCTCCTCCTCAATACTCGTTCTCAGATGATTGATTCGTTTCATATTCACTTTTTTTGATACCTCTACCTGAGGTATCTTCATTTTGTATTATTTACGCAGCCATTCAAATGTAGTTATTAGGATAATTACACAATTTTTTTACAAAAAATACTAAAAGCCATATGCGTGTTTTATGTCAAAAAATAATAATTTTGGTATCGAAATACTTATATATATGGCCAAAATTGTTTCATTATCCGAAGCAGCATCGATTGCCTTACATGCCATGATATTGATGGCACGACATAGGGATGATAATATTAATGTGGATAAAATTGCCGAAGCAACAAATTCTTCGAGGCATCACATAGCCAAAGTAATGCAAAGATTAGCCAAAGAGGGTTATGTTGGTTCTTTACGAGGACCAAGCGGTGGGTTTTATCTACTTCGCAAACCCGAAGAGATTACCTTACTGGAAATATACGAAGCTATCGAAGGAAAAATTACCGAAAGCAAGTGTCCTATGGAAAAGCCAGTGTGTAATTTTGGTCAGTGTTTCTTAAACAATATAGTGTACGACCTTTCGCAGAGTTTTAAAAATTATATGCAACAACATACGCTGCAGGACTATGTTTAATTCTCCAAGATGTTGCTAAAACATCTTATCTTTTCTAAGAAAATAGCGAAGACGTTTATAGGTAGATACGTGGCGTTGAACTTTTTCGGGGTACAGATCGGCAATTGTAATTAGAATGCCGGTTTCTTCAACTCCTCCAAAATAATGATTAATAACCGTGCCAAAGGTGCGCATCGAAGGAGAAAGATTCATATAAGCATTAATGAGAGGAGGTATATTCTCATGATGCGAACGTACCAACTTTGAAAGGATTTTGTAGTTCTCCTTATAATTAGCCCCATTAAAGACTCTTTCCATCTCGGCTTCGTTCCAGTCTATTTTTAATTCCATGTTTTCGAGCGGGGTTACTAACTTGTCCTTATCGCCAAAATGTTTTTTCAGAAAATACAGGATAAGATTTCGTGCGTTTCTGTTGAAGTGAGTGTACATGGTGACTTTACCGAAGAAATATTTTTTATCGGGATTATGAACGAGTAATGCCCCTAATCCGTCCCATAAATTATCTAGTGCATAGATGCCTTTTCGCATTCGGTTGGTGCTTTGGTAAGCGGGTTGAACAAATGAACGTCCTAATTCGATTGTGTAGGGTAAGTATTCGTTAACAAACTTATCGGAGAAATGAAATAGATGAGCAGTTGAAAGACGTTTTACAATATCGCTTCCTTTGTCGTTTTTGTTTGGGACGTAAAAACGATATCCTCCAAGAATTTCTCTGTGCTGAGGATCCCATACAATAAGCTGGTGATAGGGATCGTCGGAAGTGTCGAATTCGTCGATGTCTACTTCAGCTCCTGTTCCACCTCCGGCCGCACGAAATGAGATTTCTCTTAGTCGGCCGATCTCTCGCATGGTGTTGGGCGAGTCGTGAGCAGTTATTATATATAAAAGATTACCTCCGTAGTTGGTTTTACGAACAAATTTATCTTCTGTAAGTTCCTGCTCGATAAGTTCTGCTGGAACAGGTGGTATAATTTCTTTTTGAATCATGTGTTTTGGGTTACCTAACAGTTACAAAATTATTAAATTTCGGAAAAACTTAACGGTATATTGTAAATATGTTTACGTATTTCCTGCGCCCATTGATAAGGTGTTTGACTATTATCGAGCGAGGTGTATGGGATGATCTTTCCTATGTAAACCCTGAAGGTTTTATTCCGATGGCGAAACATTTCGTCGACCAAAAATATCATCTCTATGTTTGCCTTTACTCCCAGTCTTTTTCTTAGGTTTGAGAGATTATAAAAAAAGTTGCTGTTTCGTCCCTCGAAAAATATCGGCACAATATCTCTTTGAGTTTCTATCGATTTTACAATAAAATTTTTTTTCCATTCAAGGTCTCTGATTTGTCCGTTAATTTTTCTTGAACATAGGCCTGCTGGAAAGGTTAATATGGGAAGGTCGGAACGGAAAGTTTCGTCCATTGCTGAGGCTGCCGCCTTGCTTTGGTGGCCATGCTTGTTGATGGGAATAAAAAGTTCTTTCAGTTGGGGAATATTCATCAAAATATCGTTTACAGGTACCCTAACGTTACCAAAATTCTCTGCAATCAATTTCATAAGGATGATACCGTCGAAACCCCCAAGCGGATGATTGGAAACAAACACATATCTTCCCTTAGGCGGGACCGGTTCGAGGAAGTGTATTTGAGTTTTTACGTTGAAATAATCTATAACCTGGTTACAAAAAGAAATACCCGTTAGGTGACCATATTTTTGAAGAAAGTCATTTATTTCTTTTTGATGGATGATGTGCTCGAGCCATCGGAGTAATATTCCGGGTATCCAGCGTGCAAGCGCCGGATTTTTGTCTTTCAGTACCTGTCGGACATTTACCTGCATAGGCTAATAATAAGGTTATTGCATGTGTTTTTCAAGAAATTTTTCCATTGCACGATAAAATTCGAATCTATTTTCTTCGTTTTGAAAACCATGTCCTTCATTATCTTTTACGATGTATTCTACTTCTATTCCTCTCTTTTTCATGGCTTCAACCATTTGGTCGCTATCGTTTTTGTTGACCCTTGGGTCGTTGGCTCCTTGGGCAATGAGCAGAGGAGCTTTTATTTTATCGGCATGAAATACGGGCGATATTTCCCGTAGCAATTCCTTGTCTTTTTCGGGGTGTCCAATTTTTTCGTACATCATTTCCAGAACAGGCCTCCAGTAAGGAGGGATGGTTTGCAGAAGAGTAAATATGTTGGATACCCCTACATAGTCGATTCCACAACAATACAGGTCGGGTGTAAAACAAAGACCCGCCAACACGGCATAACCCCCATAGCTACCTCCATAAATAGCTATACGTTTGGGATCGGCAATACCTTGTTTGATGAGCCAATTGACTCCATCGGTAATATCGTCTTGCATTTTACGACCCCATTGTTTAAACGAGGCTTCCCAAAATTTGCGCCCATAGCCTGTTGAGCCTCTAAAATTGATTTGAAGTACAGCATATCCGCGATTAGCTAAGAATTGTACCTCTGAGTCATACCCCCATACATCGCGTACCCAAGGGCCGCCATGTGGATTAACTACAACTGGAAGATTCTTTGGTTCGCGGCCAAGAGGAAGGGTTAAATAGCCTCGTATAGTTAAACCATCGCGCGATAGAAATTCGATGGGTTTCATCTCGGCTAGTTCGTTTTCGTTAAGCCATGGACTCAGATCGGTAATTTTTTCTATCCGGTCGTTAGTAAAATCGTAGAAGTAATACGAACCCAGCGAACGGTCGCTATAGGTGCGGACAATATATTTATCTTCTTCCTTGTTCGAACTTGTAAGCGAAATTTCGTATCGAGTTCCCAAATGTTTCTCAAGCTGGTGAAATAATCTTTGGGTTTCATCGTCGAGAAAAACAATTTTCCTTTTCCAGGTGTGATATCCTATGGTAGTTAATTTTTTTCGTTTTCGCGAATAACCTATGCCCGAAACATCGTAATCGGGGTCTTGATATATAAGTTCGGTTTCTTTGCCTGTTTGAAGGTCGAGTACTACAATAGCTTTCTTGTCGCGACCCAAATTCGATGCAGCATATACCGCCCGATTGTCGAATGTGAAAATAAGCGGATCGACCGACTCGCGAAAATCGGTTGTTAGTATTGTACGGAAAGGTTCTTGTTCCGACTCGCGATATAGAATACTTTCGCTTGTGCCATCGACAGCAAGTGCTAATCTGAGTTTGCCATCATGGTCGGTCATCCATCCCTGAATATTGCCGGGATTCTCGGCCAACATAGTCATCTGGCCAGTTACTATGTTTAGTCGGTACGGATCAAAGATTTCTTTATTTCGTCGGTTTAGTCCTATGATTACTTCGTCTTCAATGTCTTCCAGGTCATCGATAATTTCGGTCCGCACTCCGTCAAAGTCTGTCAGACACTTGTAATCGGTGCCATCGGTATTTACGCCATAAAGTTTGTAATTCTCATCCCCTCCATTGTCCTTGAGA
>JAOAFU010000224.1 GCA_026416115.1 Bacteroidales bacterium
CTGCAACTTTCATCCTATGATGTACCGGATGTTGTCTTAACATCCTACGATGGTTTAGCCTATGCTGCACGTCAAGCCATCGATGAGGCAGGTATAACACAAGAGGTTATTATAACCGGGCAAGATGCCGAACCTCAGGCACTAAAAAATATTTTGCAAGGGAAACAAACCCTTACTATATACAAACCCCTAAAACCACTTGCCGAAAATGCTGTTATTACGGCAGTAAAATTAGCTAAAGGCGAAAAACCTGACACCACAACAAGTATTTTCAACAATCGTAAAATGGTTCCAGCTTTGCTATTCGAACCTATTGCTGTAGATAAAAACAATATGAGGGAGACAGTAATAAAAGACGGAATAATTTCAGAGGCAGAACTGAATCTAAAATAAGTTGTATTATTTTTATCAATCTACCATAAAAAAAACATCGGCATATATTGTCGATGTTTTTTTTATACTGTGATGAAAGGATAAGCTAAGTTATCAACAAATCCTAAGCACTATTCTTAGGATAATATTCAGTATCCAAATTAAAAATTTATATATTTGCGCTTCCTGTAGCAAAAAATTTATAACAAATAAAAACTACATTCCATGCAGAATAAAGGAGCCGTAAAACTATTAGCTATTTTATTAGCCTTAGTATGTTTATACCAGCTTTCGTTCACGCTGGTTACTTATATTTACGAGAATAAGGCAAAAGAGTATGCCAAAGGAGACCTGATAAAAGAGATGAATTATCTCGATTCTATTGCAGGTAAAGAAGTTTATAATTTTTTATACCTTAAAAAATTTACCTACAAAGAATGCAAAGAAAGAGAAATTAACCTTGGTCTTGACCTGAAAGGAGGGATGAATGTTATTCTCGAAATTTCAATTCCCGACATAGTAGTAGCCCTCTCAAATTACAATCAGGATACTACCTTTTTGAGGGCTATGCAAATTGCTCGTGAAGAATATAAGACTAGTCAAACCGACTTTATCACCCTTTTCGGTAAGGCTTTTGCAAAGGTTGACCCCAACGCCCGTCTTGCTGCCATTTTTGGAACCAAAGAGCTAAAAGATAAAATTAATTATAACTCCTCTAATGAAGATGTTCTAAAAGTTTTACGTCAGGAAGCCGATGCTGCCATTAATAATTCGTTTAAAGTTCTTAGAACTCGTATTGATAAATTTGGGGTGGTAGCACCGAACATTCAAAGAATGAGTACACCTGGTCGTTTATTAGTAGAATTACCTGGTGTTAAAGATCCCAAGCGTGTGCGTAAGCTTTTACAGGGAACAGCTAGTCTGGAGTTTTGGGAAACATATGAGAATAGTGAAATTTATAATTCACTGATCGAAGCAAACAAAAAAATTAAAGAAATACAATCATCGGTAGAAGATTCGATCAACAAAGCAAAAAACACGCCTGAGATTTCACAAAAAGAAAAGTCTAAAACGGATACTTCGAAGTCAGCAGTTGCTTTGCTTGATAAATTAAAAGCCGATTCTGCAAAAGCCGATACATCAGCACTTATGCCCGATCAGTTCCAAAAAGAATATCCGCTATTTGCCTTGTTACGTCCTGCTGTAACTCGTGATAATCAGCTTATTCCGGGATCGGTAATTGGTTATGCTCATTATAGTGATACGTCCAAGATAAACTATTACCTTAACTTAAAGCAAGTTCGTTCAGTATTTCCCCGTGATGTAAAATTCCTTTGGGGAGTTAAACCCATCAAGTACGATCCTACTGGTTCTACCTTTGAGCTACATGCTATTAAGGTAACAGGACGCGATGGACGTCCACCATTAACCGGGGATGTCGTTGTGAGTGCCCGAGCCGACTTTAATCAGCAAAATGCAACCGCAGCCGAGGTATCGATGAGCATGAATGCAGAAGGAACAAAAGTTTGGGCTCGCCTTACCCGCGATAACGTAGGACGCTGTATCGCTATTGTACTCGATAATGCAGTATATTCAGCACCACGTGTAAATCAGGAAATTACTGGTGGTAACTCACAGATTACTGGCGATTTTACGAAAGAAGAAGCCGACGACCTTGCAAACGTTCTGGAGTCGGGTAAATTACCTGCGCCCGCTCATATCATTCAGGAAACAGTAGTAGGACCCACCCTTGGTAAAGAATCGATTAAAGCAGGGATGCTCTCATTTATAGTTGGATTTATTGGAGTAATCCTCTATATGTGGTTGTACTACGCTCGCGCTGGGATGGTAGCCAATATAGCCCTTTTTGCTAACGTGCTTTACCTTTTTGGAACAATTACATCACTTGGCGCAGTTCTTACCTTACCGGGTATTGCTGGTATGGTTCTTACCCTCGCTATGGCTGTCGACGGAAACGTAATCATCTACGAACGTATGCGAGAAGAAGTTCGTGCTGGTAAAGGAGTACGATTGGTTGTAAAAGATGGTTTTAAACACGCCTACTCTGCAATTATCGATGGTCACGTTACAACAATCCTTACGGGTATTATTCTCTTCCTTTTCGGTTCTGGTCCTGTTCAAGGTTTTGCAATCACACTTATTATAGGTCTTTTGCTCTCGCTCTTCACATCAATATTTATTGCACGCCTTGTATTCGAATGGATGCTCGACCGCGATATGCCAATTACGCTGGGTAATAAGCTTACCTTAAATCTGTTCCAGAATGTTAAAATTAATTTCATCGGATTACGTAAGTCCATGTATATATTATCACTCATACTGGTAGGAATTGGTATTGTATCCCTTTTTATACGAGGCCTCGATCCAAGTGTTGAATTCACAGGAGGACGAACCTATATCGTTCGTTTCGAAAAGCCTGTTGTGACAGCCGATATTCGTACCAGCCTATTAGGTCCAATGCAGGGAGCACCAGAAGTAAAAACATTCGGTGAAGACAACCAGGTAAAAATCACAACTAAGTATCTTATTAATGACAAATCTGCAGAAGCCGATTCTGCAGTTGAAGTAGCTCTTTATAAGGGGCTTACTAAATACCTACCCCAAGGGATGACGTTTGAACAATTTACCTCGCAAGAACAAGGTAAGCAATTCGGCATTATGAGTGCGCAGAAAGTTGACCCAGTTATGTCGAAAGACCTTGTATATCAAGCATTCCTCGCGGTATTATTTGGGCTCATCATTATATTTACCTACATCGCTATTCGGTTCAAAAACTGGAAATATGGTTTGGGGGGTGTTCTGTCGCTTTTCCACGATACCCTTTTTGTAATAGGCTGTTTTTCTTTACTGTATAAATTTTTACCTTTTAGCATGGAGGTCGACCAACAATTTATAGCAGCCTTGCTTACCATAATAGGGTATTCTATTATGGACACCGTAATTATTTTCGACCGAATCCGCGAATACAACTTCCTATATCCTAAACGCGATTTGGCTCAAAATATTAATGGAGCTATCAATTCAACTTTAGGACGAACCATCAATACATCGGGTACAACATTGTTAACCCTAATTATCATCTTCATCTTTGGTGGTGAAGTGCTTCGAGGCTTTATTTTTGCCTTGTTACTTGGGGTAACCATTGGTACATACTCGTCGGTGTTTGTTGCTACACCCATAGCCTACGATTTGATTATGTGGGGCAAAAAGAAAGAAAAGAAAAGTTAATAAAAATATTTTCTTCAACTTCGCAGCTGCTTTGTTTATAAGCAAAGCAGCTTTTGCATTATATAAATTTGTTTGAAAAAAAATATGAATATGATGCTTACAGGATTAAGTGAACAGGAAATAATACGACGTCAGGCACTCGAAGAACTAAGAAAAATGGGGATTGAACCCTACCCTGCCGAAATGTATCCAGTTAATACCAACACTCGTGAAATCCTTACACATTATCATCCCGAAAAAGGTAATTTTCAGGATGTTTGTGTTGCTGGCCGTATTATGTCGCGACGAATAATGGGAAGTGCATCATTTGCCGAAATACAAGATGAATGGGGAAGAATTCAAATATATCTTAAACGAGATGATATATGTACCGGCGAAAATAAAGATCTATACAATATAGTATTTAAAAAGCTTCTGGATATTGGCGATATAATAGGCGTAAAAGGCTTTGTTTTCATTACTCAAATGGGCGAAATTACCATTCATGTTCGCGAATTCAAACTACTCAGTAAGTCATTACGTCCACTTCCCATTGTCAAAGAAAAAGATGGAAAAGTTTTCGATGCTTTTTCAGATCCCGAGCAGCGTTATCGCCAACGGTATGTCGATTTAATTGTAAACCCACACGTAAAGGATGTGTTTAAGAAACGTACCCAGATAATCAACACCATGCGGGATTTTTTTAACGAAAAAGGATATCTCGAAGTTGAAACACCTATCCTGCAACCTATACCTGGTGGTGCTGCAGCCCGTCCGTTTGTTACCCATCACAACGCTTTGAATATCCCCTTATACCTTCGAATTGCTAACGAGTTATACCTTAAGAGACTCATTGTCGGAGGTTTCGAAGGGGTATATGAATTTGCTAAAGACTTCCGTAACGAAGGGATGGATCGTACGCATAATCCCGAATTTACAGTTATGGAAATATATGTGGCCTATAAGGACTACTTCTGGATGATGGATTTTACAGAAGAGATGATCGAAAGAGTAGCCCTTTCCCTTCATGGAACTACCAAGGTTAAGGTAGGTGAACATGAAATAGATTTTAAACGTCCGTTCCCCCGCATTACCATGTACGATATTATTAAACAATACACAGGTTTTGAGATTGCAGGAAAATCGGAAGATGATATTCGCGCTGCATGCCAACAAATGGGTATACCTGTCGACCCGACTATGGGCAAAGGAAAACTCATAGATGCAATCTTTGGCGAAAAATGTGAACCTCATCTAATTCAGCCCACTTTTATAATAGACTATCCCGTTGAAATGTCGCCTCTATGCAAAAAACATCGTAATAATCCTGAACTTACAGAGCGTTTCGAGCTTATTGTCAATGGTAAGGAATTATGTAACGCATATTCAGAGCTCAACGATCCTATTGACCAGCTCGAACGTTTTCAAGAACAACTTGCTCTGTTGCAAAAGGGCGACGACGAAGCTATGTTTATCGACTACGACTTTGTAAGAGCGCTCGAATATGGTATGCCTCCTACTAGCGGAATGGGTATTGGTATCGACCGACTTACCATGATTATGACTAACCAGCCTTCGATACAAGATGTGCTATTCTTCCCCCAGATGAAACCCGAAAAGAAAATACAGAAGGATGATGAAAGCGCTTTTGTAGCTATCGGAATACCCTCGGAGTGGATAGCTCCACTTCAAAATATGGGGTATGCCACTGTTGCCCAATTGAAACAAGTATCGGCTGGTAAATTGTTCAACGATATGTGCAGTTTTAACAAAAAGAATAAGCTTGGTTTGGTCAATCCTACACCAGAACAGGTAAAAACATGGTTGAGCTAATATTGCCAATAATGCTTAGGCTAAAGGGAGTTTTATCTTAAAAGTACTCCCTTTGCCAGGCGTACTTTGAACCGATATCTTGCCGTTATTGAGTTCAATAAATTCTTTTGATAGTAACAAACCCATACCTGTTCCTTTTTCACCTTCTGTTCCTTTCGATGAAACAGTCATACCAATTTTAAAAAGGTTTTTTACTACTTCGTTCGTCATACCAACCCCATTATCCTTAATCTCCACAACTACCTGTTGTTTCGTTTTGTAGGTTAATACTTCAATCCTACCTTGCCGGTGAGTGAACTTTATAGCATTGGAGATGATATTCCGAATAGCAGCCTGAATCATGTTAGGATCGGCATAAACACTTAAATCGGATTGTAAGGAGATATGTGTTGAAATCTCTTTTTTAATTACCGTTGACTCCAGTAACCTAAGCGTATTTTCGATAACTAAGTTCAAGTTAAAAATTACAGGCGATGGTTTAATACTACCAGTAGTTATGCGCGACCATTCCAAAAGATTGTCGAGCAACTGAAACCCTTGCGATGAGGCTGTATAAAGATGACGAATATATTCTTTCCTCTTTTCATCAGTATATCCATCGTAATTTTCCAATAATAAATTGGAAAAACCTATTAATGAGTTAAATGGATTTCGTAAATCGTGGGCAATAAGAGAAATAAACTTCAAAAGCGATTTATTACTTTCTGCCAATTTTGAGTCGATGAATTCAGCTGGTAAATATCCAAGTCCTACAAATCCTACCTGCTCAAAATTGGAATAATACTTTGCAATGGCTATTGACAAATACTTTTCTTCTCGGCTGGCGGTAATTACCTTAAGTTCGTTAATAAAAGCAGGTTGATTCGTTTTAAAAAGATTGAAATATTTGCGTCTTAAAAAATGAAGCGAATCGGGTGGAAGTAAGTCACGCAATAGCAAATTATAAATTTCTTCGCCTTTGTAACCGAGGAATTCCTGAGCCAAACGATTAAGAAAAACGAGCTGTTCGTTGTAATCGCAAACAAAAACTAAGGCAGGAAGGGCATTCAAGATATTCAGCTCCTGTTCTTTGAGCATGGCCACCTGCGCCTCCAGCACTTTAATCTTGGCCTCAAGCGATTCTATTTTAATTTTTTGTTCCGTAGTATAGGGTTCTTGAATTAAATCCATTATCAGGTTAAAAGGGTTATAAAGTGAAAGCAAATTTTAACAAAAAATGGAAATAATGCAAGATTTGTTAAAAAAAAACATTAACGAAAGTGATAATTTTTATAACTTTTATCAAACTCATCGGGTGCAAAAGGGGTATTGATTATCACATTGTTATATCCATAAATTGCATACAAGCCTTTCTCATCATGTAACTCTATCTGTACAGGCAAAAACGAGCTAACATCCACATAAAGGTACATAACTTTAGCATACAGATTGGGAATCTTAATAACTTGACCAGGTCTTATATCGCTATAATCAGCAATGTCGGGATTAAGTTCAAGAATTTTATAATCGTTAATGAGCATGCGTTGGGCAATAGAAGGTAATGTTTCGCCTTTTTGAACAGTATAAGAGATTATCTGATAGTGATTTACTATAATTCTGATTTTGTAGCAATCTTTATTGTATACTTTTGTTATTCCTTGATAATCAATAGTAATTTTATCTTTATGATACTTTAATAATTGATCTATCACACTGGCAAAATAACCAAAACCAGCCTCAAAAATAGTATGATGATGGTTATCACGAACACGTTTTCCTTTAGGATCGAGACTAAGCTGAATCCAAGGGAAACCGACAGTAGCAACCAGTAATTCGTTATTATTCCATCCTTCTACATACAAGGCATCGATTTTTATTCCCAAAAACGACTGGGAAACATATATCTTTAATGGATCGACATTAATTTTAAAGTACGAATCTTTCTGCACCATCTTACCATCGATACGTTCGTTCATAATAGCATGATAACGAAGGGTTTTAATTTGCTTCGATTGATTAACTACCTGTTTTAACACATAAATCGGATCGGGATCGGTCGACTGGCTACAGATTTTAGGTGAGAATATAAAAGCACAAAGTAATATCTTGCACGTAGTAGAAGAAAATACTTTCATATGAAACTTTTTTGGGTAACGGACGACATACATCGTGCCAAATATCGTAATTTTTCATTTCTATGAAGTTACTTTTACGTAAATGTTATGAGAATTTGTCAAATGTGATCACGAGATGAGGAAAATCAGCATGAAAGACGTGTGCAATCAATTTATTGTCCAGAAAATTTTGAGTTTGAAACATCTGACTCAGAAATGAAAGATTTTGTTTATAAATGCGCAAAAATTAGAAAACCAGCACATTCTATACCTGGACAATATGGTAACATTTACTTTTATACCCTAACCCCAACAACCAATACATCGTCGATTTGCGGACCATCGCCTTTCCATTCGAGGAATGCTTGCTCTAATTTTTCGTGTTGATCTTTACAGGATAATGACGATATCGATAGAAGCAATTCCTTAAATCTCTTGCTCATAAATTTCTTTCCTTCGGGTCCTCCAAATTGATCCTGATATCCATCGGAAAAGGTATATAGCATATCACCCATTTTTACCTCAAAAGTTTTCTCGGTAAAAGGCTGATCCATTTTTTCGTAAACGCCAATAGGCATTTTATCGGCTTTTAACTCAAAAATTTCTTGATCACGCACAATAATTAAGGGATTATTGGCACCCGAAAAACTTAACTGATGAGTATTGGAATCGAGAATATATAAAGCCATATCCATGCCATCGCGTGTGGTGTAAGAACCTTGGCTCTGATGTAATGAGCGAACAACAAGCTGACGAAGTTCGTTAAGAATATTATCGGCTTTGAAATGTTCCATTTTGCCTAATATTTCTTGTAATAGAGCCATTCCCAACATGCTCATAAAAGCACCAGGAACACCGTGACCCGTACAATCGGCAGCAGCTACAACTATTTTTGAACCATATGAAGTTACAAAATAGAAATCGCCGCTGACAATATCACGAGGTAAGTACAAAATAAAATAGTCGCTAAAATAATTTCTTATAACTTCTTGGGGGGGTAAAACAGCTTTTTGAATGCGGCTAGCGTACTGTATGCTATCGGTAATTTCTTTCTTCTGCTCTGTGATAAGTTCGTTTTTTTCAGCCAGTGCTTTGTTTGTCCGTTTGCGCTGTTCGTTTTGTCGAACGAGCAAAACAATAAGGGCAGAAATTACCAATGTTAGTACAATAAAAAAGATAATAGCCATTCGTTGTTGGCGTATCTGATTTTCTTTCAGCTTCTTATCCTTATTTAGTAGTTCTATCTCTCGTTGTTTTTTCTCAGTTTCGTATTTTGTTTTAAGTTCAGCAATTTGTCTGAAAGTTTCTTTATTTAACAGAGTATCTTTGAGACTTGCATACTGTTTAAAATAAGAAAGGGCTTTAGTACAATTACCCATATTCTCGAACATCACCGAAAGATTATAATAGATATCTTTTTCGGTTTCAGTTTTTTGTAGTCGTCGAGCAAGTTCGAGTGATTGATTAAAATATTGCTGTGCCTGGGTATAATTTCCATTGTAGCTGTAAATAATACCTATAGCCAGCAGATTTACAACCACATCGGCCTGGTTGTCTATCTCTCTGTTAATTTTCAATGCCTGCTGGTAAAAATTGAGAGCCTTATCGGCTATGCCAGCTAAAGAATAAATTGTACCAATATTATTCAGACACGAGGCGATTAGTCGTTTATCATCGAGCTGTTTGGCTATCTCCAGTGCTTTTTCTGTAAAATCGAGCCCTACTTTATATTGTTGTATGACTTGAGAGGAGGTTTTATGTTTTAGAATTTCTTTCTCCCAATTATCTCCGTATGTTTTGGTATTTTGTTCGTTGTTAATTTGTGAGTATAGATTGGCCAAGTTTAGGTAAGCATTAGCAATTTCGCGTTTATTTCCCAGTTTAAGTCGCTCGGATAAAGCTTTTTCGAGGTATTCGCGAGCAGTATTAAAATCTCTTAGTTTAATAAAAGTCGAGCCGAGATTGGTATAGGCACTCGCAATCCCATTGGCAAAACCCATATTTTCGAAAATCTGAAGTGCCTGTTGGTAATAAGAAGCTGCTTGCTGAAATTTTCCCCACGCGTAATATACATTCCCAATATTATTGAGGACGATGGCCCTACCCCTTACATCATTAAGTTTTTGATTTAGTGCCTCGGCTTGCTGATAGGCACTTACTGCTTCCTCATAATTTCCTCTTTCGTATTCGAGCAGGCCAATATTCTGATATGTTTTGGCCAATAATTTGTCATCTTTACCAGTGTTCAATATAGCTAATGCCTGACGAAAAAAAACAATAGCAGTATCGGGGCGTCCAAGCCTTCTGTAGCACGAACCTATACTATTTAAAGCACTAACTTCTTCTTTTACCGAACGCCCTTTAGCCATTTTTTGTGCAGTCTCGAAATTGCGAAGAGCTTCTTTTATAGCATTTTGATAATAGTATGCAATTCCCAAACTATTATATAAATATGCCAAAGCCTCATCGTCCCCTAATTTTTTTTGGATATCAATAGCTTGTTGATAGTACAGTAAAGCATCTTCAATGAGATTATTATTGAGATAAATGTCACCAAGTACCGTATAGCTTTTGGCAACGCCTACCTCGTCCTTATTTTTTTGATATAAACCCAATGCATCGTGAGCATACTTATCTGCCA
>JAOAFU010000038.1 GCA_026416115.1 Bacteroidales bacterium
GAAGGTTTTATCCTGTCAAAAAGAAGATCGGTAGGTTGTAAAAAATGAAAGCTTATATGGAGTTTACTATTTAAGCCATTTATGGACTCCATTCGCATGTATTATTAAACAATCTATAGGAATTGCTAATGAAAATGAAAAAATCTGTTTATTTCTTTAAAAAAGATTAGAGAAGCATGATGATTCTTTTACCTTACTAATAAGAAGAGTCATCTATATGCAATTTTCCTCTATAATACGAGAAATAAACTCCAATTAGACAAATTGTAGCAAAAAGAATAAAGCAGTATTTTGTAATACTCAGAAATTGACTTGGTGAGGCCATGTCGATAGGTTTATTACCAATGATTAAGGCAAAAAAAACTGTTATAAAGGTCATACTGGCGATTTGACCAACCACCCTCATGGTTGAGGCAGTCGCAGAAGCTATACCATATTGGTTTTTCTCAACCGAACTCATGATCGTGTTCATATTGGGCGAAGAGAATAGAGCAAAACCTGTACCTAACCATACAAGCGTTAATAAGATTGCCCAAATGGGGAAAGAGGGTGTTAAGAACGAGAGGACAAGTAAACCGCTGCTACACATGAGCATGCCAGCAGAAGCAATAATATTGGGCTGAATTTTATCTGAGAACCTACCACTGATTGGAGAAAAAATAGCCATAATTAACGGTTGAGTAATTAGTATGGCACCAGCATCCCGTGGCGAAAGCCCTTTAATTTTTTGCAAATAAAGACTTAAAATAAAAACTATCGAGTAGGTGGCACTATAGTTAATAAGAGCTGCGAGATTTGAGTATGCAAAAAGCCGATTGTGCGTAAAAAGGCGGGTATCGAAAAGAGGATATGTTGAACGATTCTCAACTTGCCAGAAAACAAAAAGTGTGATAAGACCTCCGGCCATCATCAGCCACCCAATTGGATGGGGAAGTTTTGAAGAACCAAAGACCAACATTATTAATCCTGCCATGTAAATTAGGCTTTCGGTATAGCTAAATGTTTCTTTGATGGTTGTCGACTTGCTTAAGGTATCTTTAAGAATACGAAATGCCAAAATGGCAATTATTATCCCTATAACTGCAGCTAAATAAAATAAGACACGCCACCCAACATATTGAGTTATTAGTCCTCCAATAAATGGTCCAGTTGCTAACCCAAGGTATACTCCGGCAATGGAAATACCAAGCACTCTTCCACGATATTGTTGAGGAAAAGCAGATACAAGAATAGCAGTACCCGTAGCATTGGTAAAGGCAGCACCAATACCTTGCATAAATCTAAAAATTATAAACCAAAATCCATCCTGAACTATTCCACAGGCAAGAGAAGCCAATGTGAAAATTACAATTCCTGCTTTATAGGTTTTATAAACTCCGTTAATATCGGCCCAACGGCCTATAGGTAGAAGCAGAATAGCAGTTGCCAACAAAAATGAGGTTATTGTCCAACCAAGTTCTATAGCAGTAAGATGAAATTCTTGTTCGATATGAGGAAGGGCTATATTAACCGATGAGATTAAAAAAGTGCCCATAAAAGCTGCTACACTGGCAATACTGATAAGCGAGATTTGTTGTCTGGTAAAACTCATTTTTGCTCAATTTGTGTCTTTTCCTTATTAAAACGAAGGTCTTAAGTAACACCTTAAGACCTTCGTTTGTTTGTAGATTTTATTTTTTTATTTATTGTCCAACATATCGTGTATAATAGGTTTGGAATAATTGCTCTACTTCCTGCGCTTTCTGTTCATTTCCATACTGTTTTTCTATCATGGCCATCTGTTGCAAAATACGCAGGTTTACCCGAATGTCGTAATCCATAAGTTCACGTTTTTCGGGCTTGAATTGGAAAATATACCTAAGCTCGGAAGTTGCAATTTCGACCAATCGTTTGCCAATGCGTTGCGCCTGTTCAGGTTGGTTGAGTCGGTAATAAATATCTACGTATGGTAAAACAAAATAATTAAAGGGTACACAACTGTCGGGCATAACCTCCATTGCTTTGTTAACCACTCGTCGTGCCGAGTCTAATTTGTTTTGCTGAATTAGGGCGTCGGCAAGTTTTGCAAACATATTGCGCATATTCGAAAGCATTCGCAAGTTGTTTTCATCGAGGTAAACCTTTGGATTATTAATGCCTCCCCAGCGAAATTTGAACATAAGGTTATTATAAGTAGTGTCGACGTTAATATTCTGAATATCGCCCATAGGTGCTTCTTCGTACATGGGAACTACTTTATAAGTTAGCCCATGTATTTGCATGTAATTATCGAGATTTAGGTAATTATCTCGTGAAACAGTAACTGCAAAGTAAATGGGACGTTTCCAATTATTGTGTGCAATCAGATCGAGTACCAACAACCCTGCTTTTGTAATATAGGATTGATTGATTGTCCAACGCATTTGATTTACCACACGTTTTTTCTCATAAGGGGCAACATATCCGTTGGCAAACACAGCTGCTGTATCTACATCGAGCTTGAACATTTTAGTTGGGATATAATCAATTCGCTCGGTATATCCCGGTATCGTTTTTGTCTGAGGATTGTCACTTGCAACAAATTCTAACGCTTGTTTGAGATCGGTATAATCTTTTATGCGATCAATCAGATAGACAATGTCGCGCTTTCCTTGAAGTACATCTTCACGTTTAAATGAGAAGGGTAGAGGGTCGGACTGGTAAGCTTTTTGGTGCATCTGCTCGAGATACCAGTCGGCACTCAGATAGCTCAGGTTAACTACTCTGACATCGGTTCGTATTCCTTCTACTTCCTGTGCATACCAAAGAGGAAATGTGTCGTTATCGCCGTTTGTGAAGATTATTCCGTTTCGCTCACATGAATTTAAGTAATTTGCAGCAAAATCTCTCGCAGTATACCTGTTCGATCGATCATGATCGTCCCAGTTTTCTTTTGCCATAAGACCAGGTACAAATATCAGACTTGCAACTATGGCAATAACGGTACTTAGTGGTTGTTTCATTACTTTACTAAGCCAATCAATGAGCATGAGAACTCCTAAACCAATCCATATTGCAAAAGCATAAAACGAACCAGCGTAGGCATAGTCGCGTTCGCGTGGCTGGTAGGGTGTTTGATTAAGATACAACACAATGGCAATACCTGTAAAGAAGAATAGAAGCATCACCACCGTAAAGTCTTTTTTGTGTCTCTTATAGTGAAAGTAAAGACCTATTAGCCCAAGTAATAAAGGTAACATATAGTACTTATTGTGTCCTTTATTTTTCACTATACTATCGGGCAAATTGGTTTGAGGTCCTAAACGTAGCTCGTCTAGAAACTTAATACCCGATATCCAGTTGCCTTTATTGGGTTCGCCAAATCCTTGAATATCGTTTTGTCGTCCAGCGAAGTTCCACATGAAATAGCGGAAATACATGTGCACAATTTGATATCGCCAGAAGAAACGAATGTTTTCTCCAAAGGTAGGTTTGTAGACAGTGGTTGGCTCATTGCGATTGTTCTGAACCTGGATAGGTATTCCTTTCACTTTTCCCCAGTACTGATAAGCTTTTACGTGATCGGGGTCGGGACTATACATACGAGGGAAAAACATCATAAATCGCTCATCGTATTTATACTCAACCTTACGGTTTGTGATCTCGTAGCGTCCATTCATCGGGGTATAGGTCGGTTTTCCGTTCTCTTCCATACCTATTGCAGGAGCATTGTAGGTAGGTCCATATATTAATGGTCGGTCGCCGTATTGTTCTCGATTAAGGTAAGAGAGCAAGGCAAACATATTGTCGGGATCATTCTCGTCGAGGGGTGGGTTAGCAGCCGAACGGATGACGATCATGGCTACCGATGAGTAACCAATCAATATAACAGTCAGCATCGTTAAAGCTGTGTGCCATGTTACTTTGTTTTTTTTATAGGTATAGCTAATTCCCCACACAATAAGTCCAATTAGTAGCACTACATAAAATATTACTCCTGAACCGTATCCCAACCCAAAACCGTTGACAAATAGAAGCTCAAATTTAGAGGCTAATAAAACTAATCCCTGAATAATGCCATACATAACGAGTGCTAATAACACTATCGAGATAAGCGAAGTTGCTATAATGCCTTTAACTGAAACTTTGTATTTACGGAAATAATATACAAATACAAGAGCAGGTATAGCCAATAAGTTGAGTAGGTGTATACCTATCGAAAGCCCCATCAGATATGCAATAAGAATTAACCAGCGATTAGCATGGGGCTCGTCGGCACGGTCTTCCCACTTCAAAATTGCCCAGAAAACTAAAGCAGTGAAAAGCGAAGAGGAAGCATATACTTCGGCTTCAACAGCCGAAAACCAGAAAGTGTCAGAAAACGTATAGGCTAGTGCTCCTACTAAACCAGCTCCAATGATAGCTAAATTCTTCGAAAAAGAGTATTCCTCGTTTTTGATAATAATCTTACGAGCCAAATGGGTTATTGTCCAAAAAAGAAAAAGAATGGTAAAACCACTCGCTAATGCCGACATAGTGTTCATCCACACGGCAACATGCTCTACGTTACCGCCGGCAAAAAGGGTAAATAGGCGCCCCATGATCATAAACAAAGCTGCACCGGGAGGATGACCTACTTCTAATTTAAAAGCTGTTGAGATAAATTCGCTGCAATCCCAGAAACTCGCTGTGGGTTCCATGGTAAGCAGATAGGTAAGACTTGCTATGGCAAAGCTCACCCAGCCAAAAATGCTGTTGAGTAATTTGAATTGGCGTTTAAACTGATCCATACTGGGTATTTTTTGGATATTTTTTTTAAAACACCCAAAGTAAATCAAATTTTACCAAACTCGATGAAAATAGAAGTCTTTATTTTTAATTTTTTAACTAATAAGAAAACTTGAGAAGTGATTTAGACTTGTATTTGACGAAACTTGTTTCTTTACTTAATACAACCATTTTCAGAGATAACATTTGTTGAATTAAAGAGATATCCGAATTGTTTGTGAGCATTAAGAGTTTTTTCAATTGCTACTATTTCAAGTAATTATAAAAAAGAAAATAAAACTTTCATTTTTTTATTTTGTTTTTCTGCATTTTGAGAGTTTTAGTTTACTTTTATTGAGCAAAACCAGGATGAATGAATTTCCTAGCACATTTGTACTTGTCGGGTTCGAACGATGAGATTCGATTAGGCAATTTTATTGGCGATTATGTGAAAGGCAACGAGTATAAAAAATACCCTATTGAGGTAAGAAAAGGGATACTTTTGCATCGACAAATTGATTATTTTACAGATAGTCATCCTATTGTACGTAGGCACAAATCGCTGTTTTATCAGAAATATCATAAATATTCAGGTATTGTTACTGATATTCTTTATGATCATTTTCTCTCAACTCAGTGGAATCGTTTCTCTGATGAATCGTTAAGCGAGTATATCGATCAGATGTACAAATGGATTGAGCAGAATGTCGATCGCTTTCCTACCGATTTGCAGAGAATTGTTCCTTCGCTTTTAAAAAATCAATGGCTAAGGTCTTATGTTACCCTCGAGGGTTTCGAGAGTGTTTTAATTGGTATGAGCAAGGGGACATCCTTACCTGCAGAACACGAATTTGCTCTGCTAATTATTAGAAAACATTACGAGGAAATACGCCACGACTTTCTGGCATATTTTGGCGAATTAATAATATTTGCTCAGCAAACATTAAGCAGGCTCGAACGTGCTTAGGGTTAATTGCCCATTTCCGATATGAACTTGATGCGCATTAATCTTATCTCCTGCTCGGTGTAGGCATCGGAGCCTAACTCTTCTATGGCATCTTCGATCGATTCGGTTTCGGCTTCACGGAAATAATCGTATATTTCCTGTTGCTGATCTTCGTCGAGTATTTCGTCGATGTAGTAATCGAGGTTAAGACGTGTTCCACTGTTTACAATAGCTTCAATTTCGTTAAGAAGTTCATCCATACTAATATTCTTAGCTTCGGCTATGTCTTCGAGCGACATCTTGCGATCGATGCTCTGAATAATGAATACTTTAAGTCCCGATTTGTTAACTACTGACTTGACTACCATGTCTTGAGGACGGATAATTTCCTTTTCCTCAACGTATGACTTGATTACCTCGATAAATTCTTTTCCATATTTTTGTGCCTTGCCTGCACCGACCCCTACGATATTCTGCAATTCCTCAAGCGTAACAGGATATTGGATGGCCATGTCTTCCAGCGAGGGGTCCTGGAAAATCACAAAGGGTGGTAGATTCTTTTGTTTGGCTATTTTTTTCCTCAGGTCTTTCAGAATATGAAGTAGTTCTTCATCAACCGTTGTGGTTTTCATAGGAACTACCCCTTGTTCTTCGTCCGATTCCACATCGTAGTCGTGGTCTTCGGTAAGCATGAGCGGTTCGGGGTTGTCCATATAATTGTAACCCGCTTGAGTCACCTTAAGTAGACCGTAATTTTCAATTTCTTTAGCTATAAGCTGATGTACCAACATCTGTCGAATTACGGCATTCCAGAATTTTACGTCTCTTTCGCTGCCACGACCGAAAATTTCGAGTTTATGGTGCTTGTACGATTTAATAGATGAGGTAATATTACCGGCCAAAATGTTGGCAATATGTTCGGCTTTGAATTTTTCTTTAACTTCAAGGATGCATTCCAAAACCATGAGGATATATTCTTGTCCGTCGAACTGAGTTTTGGGATTTTTGCAGTTATCGCAGGCTTCGCAATTTTCTGGTTCGTAGGTTTCGCCAAAGTAATTGAGCAAAAATTTTCTCCGACACATCGATGTTTCGGCGTAGGCAACAGTTTCCTGCAAAAGTTGTTTCCCAATTTCTTGCTCGGCTATGGGTTTGCCTTGCATAAATTTTTCGAGCTTTTGTATATCCTGATACTTGTAGAAAGTAAGACAATAACCTTCACCTCCGTCACGTCCAGCTCGACCTGTTTCCTGGTAATAACCCTCCAAGCTTTTGGGGATATCGTAATGAATTACAAATCGCACATCAGGCTTATCGATACCCATACCAAAAGCAATAGTGGCAACAATTACATCAGCCTCTTCCATTAGAAATTTGTCCTGGTTAAGTGCCCGCGTAGCAGCATCCAAGCCGGCATGATAGGGCAGTGCACGAATCCCATTAACCTGCAAAAGTTCTGTAAGCTCTTCAACTTTTTTGCGGCTCAAGCAGTAAATTATCCCCGATTTGCCCGGATTGTTTTTGATATATTTAATAATCTGCTTGGTGGCGTCAATTTTGGGTCGTACCTCATAAAAAAGATTTGGACGATTGAAAGATGATTTAAATACCTGGGCATCCATCATTTCCAGGTTCTTTTGAATATCGTTCTGTACTTTAGGAGTGGCTGTTGCTGTTAAGGCTATAATAGGTGCCGACCCTATCTGATTGATAATGGGGCGTATACGGCGATATTCGGGCCTAAAATCATGCCCCCATTCCGAGATACAGTGTGCTTCGTCGACGGCGTAAAACGAGACTTTTATTTGCTTTAAAAATTGTATATTTTCTTCTTTAGTTAACGATTCGGGTGCTACATACAAAAGTTTGGTTTTACCACTAAGTATATCATCTTTTACTTTATTAATCTGTGTTTTATTAAGCGAAGAGTTTAAAAAATGGGCTACACCTTCTTCTTCACTAAAACCTCGCATGGCGTCGACTTGGTTCTTCATCAATGCTATTAGGGGCGATATAATGATGGCAGTCCCTTCCATTATTAAAGCAGGAAGCTGATAACACAACGATTTGCCCCCGCCTGTAGGCATAAGAACAAAGGTGTCGTTACCGGCTAAAACATTTTTGATTATCTCTTCCTGATTTCCCTTGAAACTAGAAAAACCAAAGAATTTTTTTAAATACTCATGAAGTGACCCCTCATCAATTGTTTTGGCCATCTTAACCTCTCCCATTTATTTCTTCTTAATTTATAAACGTTAAAATTGTTTCGTTTTATATTTTTTAGTTAAAATTAATAATTTTCAAAGGAAGAAAGATATATTTTCTGATGATTTTCATCAATTATTTCACCAACTTGTCATTAGATGCTGTAAATACTTGTTAGCAACTGTGAAGTCATAAAAAATGACTTAAATATGCTTTGCATTCCATTACACTCAAATGCAATATATTCAAACAAGCATTTACGTTTTGCAACCCTAAATTCAAGCTGGATTAAAAAAAATCACTCAACAAATTTTATGCCAACTATATAAATACTAAGCGGTTATGCAAGGAAACAAATTAAAGATTTGGGCTTTATGTTAGCGCTTACTAATGTAGTTTTCTGGTGATTATTTAAAAGATATTGAGCTATTTTATATAAAGTTTATAACTTTTCTATTAATTAAAATTGTATGTATCAATAGCCCATCAGGCATTTATTATTATAGATGATTCCTGAATGTAAAAGGCTGATGATTTTGAAATTATTTTTTAAAATATTTCAAAATTATTGCCTTAACCGATATCACATAAAATCCTATTTGCTATTTTTTTGGGAAATAGTTAGGACAAAACAAACATAAAGCCATGTATATTTTCAGCTTAACTTGGTTTCATCGAGGTTATTTCCCCAATTAGGGTTGCCGAAGTGCAATCCTTTATTAACACATGCACATATTGTCCAGGTTCGGAGCCATTTTTGGGAAATACTACTACTTTATTTTGCGAGGTGCGTCCAAAAAGTTCGCGAGGTGATTTTTTTGAGTTTCCTTCGATTAACACCTCGAATATCTTGCCTATATCCTGTCGTTTGCTTTTCTCCGAAAGTTTATTTTGTAGCTCAATTATCTCATTTAGTCTTCGAGTTTTCACCTCGTCGGGTACATTGTCTTGGAGTTCTAGCTGAGCTTTTGTACCTGGTCGCTCGGAATATTTGAACATGAAGGCAAAATCGTAACCAACTTCTTCCATCAGCGATAGCGTTTGCTTATGGTCTTCTTCGGTTTCGTCGCAAAATCCTGCTATGATATCGGTCGAAATAGAGCAGTCGGGTAAGATGTTTTTAATTGCCTGAATACGGTTAAGATACCATTCGCGGGTATATCTTCTATTCATCAACTGTAGTATTCGATTGCTTCCACTTTGAACAGGAAGATGAATATGTTTACAAATATTGGGGTACTTAGCCATTACATGTAGCAATTCGTCGCTTAGGTCCTTGGGGTGGGAAGTTGAATATCGAATTCGGACTTGAGGGTCGATAAGTGCAACGAGTTCGAGCAGTCGGGCAAAGTTAATTGCTGGTTGACCAGGTTGTTGCCAGAAATAGGAATTGACATTCTGTCCTAAAAGGGTAATTTCTTTGTATCCAGCGTCGATAACTTCGCGGGCTTCGCGCACAATGGATTCGGGATTACGGCTTCGCTCAACCCCACGTGTAAAAGGTACGACACAGTATGAGCACATGTGGTCACAGCCACGCATAATCGAAATAAAGGCCGAAACTCTATTTTCGTCGAGCCTTACCGGACTAATATCGGCATAGGTCTCCTCCTGCGAGAGCAATACATTAGCAGCTTTTACGCCGCTATCTACTTGTGATAAAAGAAGTGGCAGGCTCCGGTACGCATCGGGTCCGGCTACCAAATCGACAGCCTTTTCTTGTTCAAGTAAGCGCTCTTTCATCCTTTCGGCCATACAACCTAATACACCAATGCGTAACGAGGGTTTCTTTCTTTTTAACGAACGAAAGTATTCGAGCCGATGAATGACCTTTGTTTCTGCATTCTCACGAATAGAACAGGTGTTGACAAAGATAACGTCGGCGTCTTCGAGTTTCTGTGTAAGTTCGTAACCCTCCTTTTGCATAATGGCTGCAACCACCTCGCTATCGTTAACATTCATTTGGCAGCCATATGTCTCGATGTATAACTTGGGCTTGTTGTTTTCTTTGGTTTCTTCCTCAATCACCAGCGTATGTGGATTGACTGTTGTCATTGCTAACTATGTTTTATAAATGAATAACTTCACCATAAGCCTGTGCAGCGGCTTCCATAATTGCCTCGCTCATTGTTGGATGGGGATGAATAGATTTAATGAGCTCGTGGCCCGTAGTTTCGAGATTGCGAGCTACTACTAGTTCGGCTATCATTTCCGTAACATTATATCCGATTAAATGTGCGCCCAGTAATTCTCCATATTTAGCATCAAAAATCAGCTTTACAAAACCGTCCTTGTGTCCAGCGGCACTTGCTTTCCCCGATGCTGTGTAGGGAAATTTTCCCACTTTGATTTCCAAACCTCTCTCACGTGCCTCTTTTTCGGTTAATCCTACCGACGCAACTTCGGGCATGGTGTAAACACAGCCAGGAATATTCTTGTAATTTATAGGTTCAGGATTTAAGCCAGCTATTTTTTCTACACATACTATTCCTTCTGCAGAAGCTACATGGGCTAAAGCAGGGCCAGGTACAATATCTCCAATGGCATAGACTCCCTCCACATTGGTGCGATAAAATTCATCGACCAGTACTTTACCTTTGTCGGTTTTTATCCCTAGTTCTTCAAGTCCAATATTTTCTATGTTGGCAGTTATGCCTACTGCCGATAATACAATTTCTGCTTCTTTTGTTATTTCTCCTGTCTGTGTTTTAATGTTAACCTTACACAGGTTGTTTTCTATTTTAACCGCTTCAACAGATGAATTAGTAAAAATTTCCATTCCCTCTTTTTTAAACGAACGTTCGAGTTGTTTCGAAACTTCTTCATCTTCGAGGGGAAGTATATTGGGCATGAATTCAACGAGGGTGACCTTTGTGCCAAGGCTATTATAAAACCAAGCAAATTCGCTCCCAATAGCTCCCGAGCCAACCACTACCATTGACGCTGGAAGCTTAGGTAAAGTGAGAGCCTCGCGGTAACCAATGATTTTATTGCCATCCTGTTTAAGCTGAGGCAACTCTCTCGAACGAGCTCCGGTAGCCAGAATAATATGATCGGCTTGATAGTCTGTTTTTTTACCTTGAGCATCGGATACTTCGACAATGCCTTTTTGCTTAAGTTTTCCAAAGCCCTGTATGACTTCGATTTTATTTTTCTTCATCAGAAACTGCACCCCTTTACTCATGCCTTCGGCAACCGAACGGCTACGTTTTACCATTGCTTCGAGGTCGGGTTTTACATCTCCCTCAATTTTTATCCCAAATTGAGCAGCTTCTTTTGCGTATTGGAAGACTTGTGCGCTTTTGAGCAGCGCTTTGGTTGGAATGCAACCCCAATTCAGACAAATGCCTCCTAATTCGCTTTTTTCTACAATAGCAACTTTCTTACCTAATTGAGCGGCTCGTATGGCAGCTACATAACCACCTGGTCCGCTTCCTAAAATAATAATGTCATATTTCATCATCATACTAAATTATTTTCAGTTCTAAATAGTATCCCTCATGTTGTATGGTTGCTTTTTTACATGAGAACTTCCTTGTTTTGTATTAATCTTTCTATGCTGTATCTTTTGCAAAGATAAAAGATAATTTACCAACAACGGGAATGAAAAAATGTTTATCAATAGATAGCAGTAAAAAAGAATATACGCATTATCATTGATTAGAAAATTGGTGATTTATAAATTTTTGAAATTCCTAGTTTTTTATTGGTTAGTATTATCTAAGGCAGAATTATGTCAAAAGGTGTACTTTTGCTAAAAAAAAGGATATGGCCGATGTAATACGTCTTTTACCCGATTCATTAGCCAACCAGATTGCTGCTGGTGAGGTTGTTCAACGACCAGCGTCGGTAGTAAAAGAATTAATCGAGAATTCGATTGATGCCGGAGCAACCCGTATAGCGGTGGTTTTGATTGATTCGGGACGAACTCTTATTCAGGTTATTGATAATGGGACAGGAATGAGCGAAACCGATGCCCGAATGGCCTTTGAACGTCATGCAACTTCAAAAATAGCCTCTACCGAGGATTTATTTTCGATAACTACTATGGGCTTTCGAGGCGAAGCATTGGCTTCAATTGCCGCAGTGGCTGAAGTGGTACTTCAAACTCGACGTGCAATTGATGAGGTGGGGGTTGAAATTCAAATTCGTGCCTCAGAAATCGTCAACCAACAGTATGTTGC
>JAOAFU010000087.1 GCA_026416115.1 Bacteroidales bacterium
CCCGAGAAAACTTTTAAACGTCGGACAAATGGTGTAAGGGCTGATATTGCCCAGATGATTGCCGATTTTAAACCTGGTTTCCTGCGTTTTCCGGGAGGATGTGTAGTTGAAGGAGCCGATTATGAAAATCGTATTATTTGGAAAAATACTATTGGCGATATTTCGCGTCGTCTTGGACGGTGGGAACTCTGGGGTTATCATAATACCGATGGGCTTGGATATCACGAATTTCTTCAATTTTGCGAAGATTTAGGTTGCCCCGGAATGTATGTTGTGAGTGTTGGCATGTCTTGTCAGTTCCGACGCTGCGAAGTTGTAGATAGTGTTAGATTGAAAGAACAAGTTCAGGAGGTACTCGATGCTCTTGAATATGCTTTGGGTCCAGTTACCTCTAAGTGGGGAGCCGAACGGGCAAGAAATGGGCATCCCGAGCCATTTAATTTAAAATTTGTTGAAATAGGCAATGAAAATTATGGGCCTGTTTACCAGGATCATTACAATATCTTTTATAGAGCAATTAAAGAAAAATATCCTCAAATAATTACAATTGCTTGCACCGATCCGGCCATGCGCGAACCTTTCAAATCCGAAGATCTGATCGGTATTCATGAGCCCATTGAGATAATTGATGAACATTTTTACGAAGGCCTCGACTTCTTCTATCAGGGTGCTTTTCGATACGATAACTATGATAGAAAAGGTCCTAAAATTTATGTTGGCGAATACGCTGTTAAAAAGTGGGATAACTCGCTTAAGGGAAATCTCGAAGCAGCACTTGCCGAGGCGGCTTTTATGACAGGTTTCGAACGTAATGCCGACATAGTACTTTTATCATCGCAAGCGCCTACATTAGTTAATGCTAACGACCGAACTTGGAACCCCGACCTGATTGTTTTTAACAGTAGCCAGGTTTACGGTACACCATCATATTACGGACAACGTTTGTTTTCAAATAATATCCCCGATTTTGCTCTTCCTGTTAGGATTGAAAATAGTGGACATTCAATTGTAGAAGCAAAACCTGGTGTTGGAATTCTCTCATTCGCTAATCCACAAGCAATATGCCGTTATACCAATATCAATATTCAAATAGGGGGTAAAAATTATCCTCTTGATCAAATTCTCTCAGTCGAGGCACTTTCAAAAATCAACCATGGTACTGTTTCGGTCGGGAAAAACGATTTTGTCGACCTTAAGTTTAAAGATGAAGTATATACAAAGTTTTCGACGAAAGATTGGGATAATTACACGATTTCCTTAAGAGCAATTGCCGATTCGATCGACGACTTAGAAGTTTTCAGCATACTGTTTTATTCAACAGGTATCGATGAACATTACAAATGGGTTCTTGGACGTTGGCATCGTCGCCATTTCCTTCAATGGTACGATAAAGGATATGAAGGTTATTTTGCACAAGCTCCTGGTAATATCGAACCAGGGAAATGGTACGATATACGTATTACTGTTAAAAATCGTAGAGTCTATGCTTATTTAAATAACGAATTGGTTTATGCAGTAGATGTGCCTAAACGCGTAAAACCTGGAGTTTATGTATCTGCTGGAATTAACAACGATAAAACGGTAATACTTAAAGTGGTAAATGCGACCTCTGAAGCTAAGAATATCCCTATTAACCTTAATGGAACGCAGGATATTTATCGCAAAATAACTATCGAAACGCTCACTGGCAATCCACTTGATGAAAATACATTCGAACAACCAAGGAAAGTGTTTCCTTACAAAACTACTGTCGAAATCTCGGGGAACGAATTTAACCATGTTTTTCCACCATATTCAATTAATGTACTACGAATTTCTAAGCCTTAGCCTTGTAAGTTGTAAGTTTTAAGTTAGTTACGAATCAAAAGGAGGCATTGCTCTATGCCTCCTTTAAAAAAAGGAAAGTATGAAAATTAAGAAAACAACTGGCATTATCGGGATTATTGGAATTGTTCTTGCAGTAGGGCTAATATCCTACATAACAAATGCCAATGAAAATTACGATCCAGGAATTTCCGACGATTATAGTGGAATAGCCGATATTTCTCACTTCAAAAAATGGGGTGTATACAATGTACACGATCCATCCTGTATAAAATGGGGTAATTACTACTATGCTTTTTCTACCGATGCAATTTGGCGTAGTCCAGATTCGAAAAATGACACTTCGATAAAAATTGGGAATATTCAGGTACGTCGTTCTACCGACCTGGTACATTGGGAATTCGTAGGTTGGGTTTTCGATTCTATTCCTTACGAAGCACGTTCATGGGTCGAGTTTGCATCGGGAGGCCGAAAACCCAATGGTATTTGGGCACCTTATGTTTTAAAATATAAAAACGAATGTCGCTTATACTATTCTGTGTCGATTTTTGGTGCCAATACATCGTTTATAGGTTTAGCTATAGCTTCATCGCCCGAAGGTCCCTGGCGAAACATAGGTTGTGTTGTTAAAACTTCTGCAACCGATGCAATGAATGCTATCGACCCTACGGTTGCTGTCGATGCAAATAACGGTAGACAATGGCTTATTTATGGTTCATATTTTGGTGGTATTTACGGCCTCGAACTCGAACCTTCTACAGGCTTAGCTAAGATCCCCAATGATAAAGGACATCTTATTGCCCGTAGAGCCAAAAGTAATGAAAGAGTTATTGAAGCTCCAGAAGTAATATATAATCCCGAGCAAAAAAAATATTTTCTCTTTGTTTCTTACGATGCTCTTTTTACTCATTACAACGTGAGGGTGGGCAGAAGCGATAATCCTGAAGGGCCTTATTTCGACTATTTTGGTCAAAATATGGCCGATACTACCAACAACTATCCAGTGCTTACCTATGCCTATCGTTTTTCACAACATCCCGGGTGGGCTGGAGTAGGTCATTGTAGCGTAATTCGAGATGGAAGCAATTATTTTATGTTGCATCAGGGACGTCTCGCTCCCGACAATCATATGATGGTACTGCATGTAAGAAAAATATATTGGACACCCGATGGATGGCCAGTTGTAAGTCCCGAACGATTCGCGTCTTTACCCCCAAAAAATATCAAAAAACGGCAATTACAAGGTTCCTGGGAAATAATAACCCTTTCCGAGATTGCCGATTCGTCAAAATTATGGCAAGGACAGATAAGATGGGGTGGGTGGAAATACGACACCAGTCTTTTCAATAATTATCGTCGTGTAGAATTTGTCGAAAATGGGCCAATTAAAAATTGGGCACCATATACTAAATGGAACTTTAAAAACAATAGGCTCGAAATCGTAGGCGAAAAAGATACACTGCAACTAATTATTGATCATGAGTGGGACTGGGAACGAAAAAATCCAACCATCATTTTTACGGGATTAAACAAGCATGGTATTACTATATGGGGTAAAAAAATATAGCAACTATCAGATTCATATAGTATTAATCTTAAAATTTTATGATTATGAGAACAAAACTACTAACAATTGCCTTGATGGGTCTCATTAGCGGTAAGCTAATGGCTCAGTATTCTTTTTTTCCTTTCGACACCGATGCTAAGGATGCAAATAAAAAGATTGTTTGCACAGCTTCGGAAGACGGTATAGCTTTTGTGACCGACACTGCCCGTGGTCCAGTTATTGAATTCGATGGCAGCAATGGTTACTTGCAACTTGGTAGCAATGCATTCAACTTCGATGCAATGACCTTTAACGTTTGGTTCCTTTGGGATGTTCCTGCAAGTGTATGGTGGGTACGTATTTTTGACTTCGGCAAACCCGATAATCCCGATCCAGGAAATCACGATGTTAATTTTCTAACCACCTTTGCTTTCGAAGACAAACTTCGCTGGGTAATTCACTCCGACGAAGCTGCAGGTGGGATTGATACTATTTTGATGTCGAAGGCTAAAATCGATGTGAAAAAATGGTACATGCTTACCTGCGTGCATGGAGGTGGAAAAGCCGAATTATATCTCAATGGTGAACTTCAGTCGTCGAAGTCGATAGGTTTTAAAGCCAGCGATCTTGTTTATGACAATTGTTATGTAGGCAAAAGCAACTGGGCTGCCGATGCTTTGTTCAAAGGACGTATGGATAACATGGCTATTTATAACAAAGCCTTGACTGCCGACGAAATTGCTCAGCTATACCAAAGCCAGCTGCCTACAGTAGTACGTGGTACACAAAATGCTAACGTAAGTATCTTTAGTCGTCCGGGTAGAATTGTAGCCCAGTTACCAGCTTCTTTGAGTCAGGCAACTATAGTTGTATACAATGTAGCTGGTCTTGAAGTAGCCAAGATCAAAGCCAACTCCGCAACTACCGAACTACCCGTTAAGTCGGGCCTCTATTTGGTAAAAGTATCTTCAGGCTCTCAAAACTATACTGCCAAAGTAATGGTTCGTTAAACGACTTAGCAGGAGAATATGTGATAAGGTTCTCCTGCTCTTTTTTACAACTCGTTTTTAACCAAAAACTCAAGTTTAAATTTCGTTCTTTTCTCAATTCTGCTTAGTTTCAGGTAAGAATGAAAAAGATTATGCCTGAACCAGCTTCGGACGCTATTAATAAATGGGCTGTTCAGGCATTTTCTTCGTAACGATTTTAGATGTGCTACCTCTGGGATAACTATGAGTAGCAATCCTTGTGTTTTTTTAGCTAGTTACTATGAATAAAAGTTATTGTTCAAACTAATTGATTTTTCATTTCCTTTTCTGTGATGGGTTTTGAAAATTTTTAAATGGCCATAAAGGTTGAAAAAGAAATTTGCAAACAAACAACCGCATCAATTTACGCATAAAGATGAAAATGATGAAAAAACATATAATAGCACTCGTACTTATTGTAAATATATTACCTGCATTTACTCAAGAAAAAGTAAATGCTATACTGAAGGTAAATGATGATTTCAAGGCTATCATTAGTCCACATATGTACGGGATCTTTTTCGAAGATATAAATTTTGCTGGCGATGGGGGATTGTACGCCGAGATGGTACGAAATAGATCATTTGAGGATATAAGGCCTCCAGAAGAATGTAGATTGGAAGGCGATTGGGCTGTAACCCCCGGAAATTTTAAATGGTATAGCCGTGTGACCGATTCATTTCCTTCATGGAGTCTTAAAATCGATCCAAAGGCTAAAGCTTCCATGCATCTCGATACGGCTAATCCTTTAAATAAGGCTCAATATTATGCATTGCGATTGCATATTGATGTCCGCAGTAAGGGTAAAGTTTCTATTGTTAACGATGGTTATTATGGATTTTCCGTAAAAAAAGGAGAAATATACAACCTAACTTTTTATGCTCGAACCATAAAACCGCTCAAGAAAGGTATTCAGGTTTCACTTCGGGACGAGAGTGGAAAAGTATTTGCTTCCGGTAAAGTTGAAGGATTACAAAACGAATGGAAAAAATTTGAGCTACAACTTCGAGCCACTGAAAATCATAATAGATTAAAATTATACCTTACGTTCAACGAGCCATCTATTATATGGCTCGATATGGTATCGCTTTTCCCCGAGAATACCTGGAGAAAACGACCCAATGGATGGCGAGCTGATTTAATGCAAATGTTAGCCGATTTAAATCCTAAATTTTTACGTTTTCCCGGCGGTTGCGTTGTCGAGGGGATAACATTCGATAACGCTATACAGTGGAAAGAAACAATTGGAGATATTGCGCAACGACCTGGTCATGTAAACGTATGGGGCTATCGTTCGACCGATGGGATAGGGTATCATGAGTTTTTACAAATGGCGGAAGACTTGGGTTGTGAACCTCTATTTGTTGTAAATGTTGGAATGACCTGTCAGGCACGTAATTCCTACTCTATGCCTCTCGACCAACTTCAACCTATGATCGACGATGTGCTCGATGCCATTGAGTATGCTAATGGGCCTGTTTCTAGTAAATGGGGAGCTATTCGAGCTCAAAATGGGCATCCTGAGCCTTTTAATTTAAAATATCTTGAAGTGGGGAATGAAAATTGGGGAGAAGAATACGATGTGCGTTATGAAAAATTTTATGATGCAATTAAAGCTCGCTATCCCGATATAATTATCATCCGTTCGGCTCATCCAACGGCTGATAAAAATCCTCTCTATTTCCCCAAAAATAAAGGTGAAATCCTCGATCTTCATTATTATCGTAGTCCCGACTGGATATTCAAAAATCATTATATTTTCGACGATTATCCAAGATTCGGCAAGCATGTTTACATTGGCGAGTTCGCCTGTAACGAGAAAGTTGGACGCGGCAATATGTACGCAGCATTGGCCGATGCTACCTTTATGATTGCATTTGAGCGAAATGCCGATCTAATAACCATGGCTTCCTATGCTCCACTTTTCGAAAATGATGATAAAGATGGTTACAAATGGCCGGTTAACTTGATCCATTTCAACAATAGCAAGGTATATGCAATGCCTTCGTATTATGCACAACAAATGTTTTTTAAACATACAGGTCATAAAGTACTATCTACTGAGCTTTCGTCCGATTCTGTCGATATACCATTGCATTATTCATTAAACGGAGGGGCAATTGGTTTCGATACCTATAGTACCGAAGCTATGTTCGACGATGTTTGTGTCACTTCAAACGTTAACGGCGATACAATTTTCTTCGAAAATTTCGATACCCTGCCTACAAGGTACCCTCTGGTAGCCGAGAATGGAAACTGGAAAATAGAAAATGGTGTCTTACATCAAACCGATGCCAGCCTATTTGCACATGCTTACATGGGCGATACTGCTTGGAACAATTATACACTCACTTTTAGAGCAAAAAGAATCTCTGGAAATGAAGGATTCTTTATGACGCTTTATCGAAAGGACAACGACAATTGGTTAAAATGGAATATTGGTGGATGGAATAATACGCTTCATGCTCTCGAGCTGCGTTCGAACGGAGGCAATACTTTTATTACACCCATGGTAAACGGCACCGTACGAACCAACGAATGGTATCGTGTTAAAATTAAGGTAAGCGGGTTACATATTCAGTGTTTTCTTAACGATACTCTTATCCATAATGTGGTGTTGCCCGATAAAGCACAGTATCAGAGAATTTACGGTGTAGCAACTTTCGATACAACTCTAAATGAGTTTATTGTCAAACTTGTCAACCCATTTAATCATCCAGCTTCTATTCGGATAATCTTCGACCCGAATATCTCACTTAACAATCAAGCCGAAGTTATTACACTTAGTGCTGATAGTCCTTTCGAGACCAACTCCATTAACGAGCCTCATAAGATTGTCCCTACTTCGACTACGAAAGCTGGAATTAAAAATGACATGATTTTCGACTTAAAAGCAAATTCTGTTACTTTTTTAAAAGTAAAGAAAAAATAATTTTACGTTTGATAAAACATTTTAAATTTATAAACGTATATTTGACACTTAATTTTAATTGCTAACTAAAAACAACTAAAAACAAACATTATGGCAACGCTCGATTGGATTATCTTAGTGTTATTCTTGATTACGCTGATAGGTATTGTTTACTGGGTTGTAAAGCACGAGAAGGACGATACCAGCGATTACTTTTTGTCGGGACGAAGTGAGACATGGCTGGCAGTGGGAGCTGCCATTTTTGCAGCAAACATAGGTTCGGAGCACCTTGTTGGGCTGGCCGGTGCTGGAGCTGAATCGGGAATGGCGATGGCTCACTGGGAAATGCAGGGTTGGATGATCCTAATTTTGGGATGGGTCTTTGTTCCATTTTATGCTCACAGCAAAGTTTTTACAATGCCCGAGTTTCTTTTACGACGATTTAATAAAAATGCCAGTTCAACTCTGTCGCTTATTACGCTGATTAGCTACGTGCTAACCAAAGTGTCGGTAACGGCTTTCACCGGTGGTATTTTCTTACAATCGGTTATGGGTATCGATTTTTGGACGGGAGCAATAGGTCTTGTACTCTTAACAGGTATTTTTACAGTGCTTGGTGGGATGAAAGGAATAATGCGTATTTCAGTAATTCAGGCCCCCATTCTTATCCTTGGAGCTATTACCATCCTCATCCTGGGTTTGTTAAAACTCGGCGATGGTTCGGTTGTTGCAGGCTGGGCCGAAATGGTACATTTTACTGGCGATAAAATGCATCTTTTCCACGCAAAAGGCGATCCGCTTTACGATAAATTTCCAGGAGTTAGTGTAATTATTGGGGCTTCGATCATTGGATTTTGGTACTGGTGTACCGACCAGCATATTGTTCAAAGAGCTTTGGCTGCTAAAAATTTAAATCACGCACGTAAGGGTACCATCTTTGCCGGATTTCTTAAACTTTTACCTGTTTTCATGTTTTTGATTCCTGGAATGGTTGCTGCCGCTCTAAAAGCTAAAGGTGTTGCTGGTTTTGACTTCGATTCTAACGATAAAGCTTATGGAACTATGGTCAGCAGCCTATTGCCTATGGGTGTTAAAGGTATTGTAGTGGTTGGTTTTGTCGCAGCTCTGATGACTTCTCTTGCCGCCCATTTTAATTCTTCGGCTACCCTTTTTACTATCGATTTTTACAAACATTATAAGCCCGAAGCATCTGAACATCAATTGGTTTGGATTGGTCGTCTCGCGACTATATCAGTTGTAGTTCTTGGACTCATCTGGATACCCATTATGAAAGGTCTTGGGGATGTACTATACGAATATCTCCAAAATGTTCAGTCGTTAATTGCTCCAGCTATTGCAGCGGTATTTATTATGGGTGTTTTTAGCCGACGAATTACCCCGAAAGCTGGCGAATGGGGCTTGATAATTGGGTTTCTTATCGGCATGTTCCGTCTGGTAATTATGATTTTCAAACCTGCTGCTTTTCAGTGGTTACTCGATATCAATTGGTTGCATTTCTGTATCTTCCTGTTTGTATTTACCATGTTTATTATGATAGTGATTAGCTTCTTCACTCCTCCAGCACCAGAAGAACAAATCAGAAATCTTACCTATCGCTCGCAGACCCCCGAACAAATGAAAGAAATTCGCGAAAGCTGGAATGCTTGGGATGTTGTTACGTCTCTTGTAGTGGTAGGCCTTTGTGTAGCTTTCTATATAATTTTCTGGTAAAATATTGATTGTGAGTAAGATGTCTTTTATTTTATCACTCGCAATGTAAAATTGATTTGTATAACTAGTTTATGATGTATTTAAAAGTAATTATCTGATCTGAATTTAGTTGAGTTATTAAGAAAAAGATGAAATTATGAAAGTTTTTGAAAATTTTGAAGTATGGTTTGTCACAGGAAGTCAGCATTTATATGGTCCTGAGACTCTAAAGCAGGTAGCTGCCAATGCTCAAACGGTTGCTAGTGTGTTGAACGAGGCTGCAGTTATGCCTGTAAATATTGTGTTTAAGCAAGTTCTTACTACACCCGATGAAATTACTAACTATTTTATTGCTGCTAATGCCTCAGAAAAATGTATTGGTATTATCACTTGGTGCCACACATTTTCTCCATCTAAGATGTGGATTAATGGTCTAAAAATTTCTCAGAAACCCATCTTGCATCTTCATACGCAGTTTAATCGCGACTTACCTTGGGCCGATATTGATATGGATTTTATGAATTTAAATCAGGCAGCTCATGGCGACCGCGAGCATGGATTCATTATGTCGCGTATGCGTTTAAACCGAAAAGTTGTTGTGGGACATTGGCAGGACGAAGAGGTAATTTCGCAAATTGCGTATTGGACTCGTGCAGCTATGGGCTGGTACGAGATTCAACATCTGAAGGTTGCACGTTTTGGCGATAACATGCGTCAGGTGGCTGTAACAGAAGGAGATAAAGTTGCTGCTCAAATTCAGTTTGGACTTTCAGTTAATGGATATGGTGTTGGCGACTTGGTCGAATTGGTAAATGCCGTATCTGATGCCGAAATTGACAATCTGGTTAAGGATTACGAGAAGCAATACGATTTTGCCGACAACATTAAAAAAGGTCAACCCTTACACGAGCATGTTCGATATCAGGCAAGAATAGAAATTGCGCTCAGAAGTTTTCTCGAAAAAGGTGGTTTTGGTGCTTTTACAACTACTTTCGAAGATTTACATGGACTTAAGCAATTACCTGGCCTCGCCTCACAACGCCTCATGGCCGATGGATATGGTTTTGGTGCCGAAGGTGACTGGAAGCATGCAGCTCTTGTTAGGGTTCTTAAGGTGATGGGTAAGGGCCTTCAAGGAGGTTGTTCGTTCATGGAAGATTATACCTATCATTTACATCCCTCTGGAATGAAAGTGCTGGGTGCTCATATGCTCGAGATTTGTCCTTCTATCAGCGACGGAAAAGTTAAACTCGAGGTACACCCACTTGGCATTGGAGGCAAAGCAGATCCAGCACGTCTGGTATTCAATGTGCCTGCTGGCGAGGCTCTCAATGCTTCACTTATCGACCTGGGGAATCGTTTTAGGATGGTTGTAAATACCGTTACTTGTGTTACTCCCGATGCCGACCTGCCAAAACTCCCTGTGGCTCGTGCTCTGTGGGTGCCGCATCCCGACTTAAAAACGGGGGCTGCTGCTTGGATTTATGCTGGTGGTGCTCATCATACAGCATTTACTCAGGCAATCCCAGCTCAGTGCATCGAAGACTTCTGTCAGATGGCCGGTATCGAATTCCTCCTAATCGATAAACAGACTAATCTCACGCATTTCCAAAACGAATTGCGATGGAATGACCTGTATTATCATCTGGCTAATGCATTGAAAAATTTATAACCTTCCTATTTACTAATATTTAGGGTGGAGTATTTGATTTCCACCCTTTTTATAAAATACAACCTAATTTAATATGTTAGAACAACTGAAGGAAAAAGTTTTTAAAGCAAACTTGCAACTGGTTGAACATGGCCTGGTCATTTTTACTTGGGGCAATGTAAGTGGAATAGATAGAGATAGTGGTTTGGTTGTTATCAAACCCAGTGGTGTTGAGTACAGCGAAATGACTCCTGATGATATGGTTGTGGTCGATCTTAACAACAAAGTCGTTGAAGGAAAACTTCGTCCTTCGTCCGATACCCCAACCCATACCTATCTTTATCGACAGTTTCCTGCCATAGGCGGTATTGTTCATACACATTCAACCTATGCTGTCGCATGGGCACAGGCATGTCGCTCTATTCCTGCCTTGGGGACAACCCATGCCGATCATTTTTATGGCTCGGGACCTTGCACTCGAGTTCTTACCACCGAAGAGGTTGAAAGTGCATACGAACATAATACAGGAAAAGTTATTGTCGAAACTTTTTCGGATATCGATCCTGTTGCTGTGCCCGGTGTTTTAGTTGCCAATCATGGTCCTTTCGCATGGGGCGATACTCCCGAAAAAGCCGTTTACAACGCTGTTGTTCTCGAGCAAGTTGCTCAAATGGCGTTCCTGACAGTTCTACTTGGAAACGATTCTCCTATTGCTTCATACATTCTCGATAAGCATTACAATCGTAAGCATGGAAAAAATGCTTACTATGGTCAGAAATGATTGAAATCCTTCGGATATCTTGTATTAAGTGATAGATACTTGGGATTTATTTAATGTTTTAGATAAGAAAAGAAATATAATATGGCAAAGTATACTCTTGGAATTGATTACGGTACCGATTCGGTACGTACGGTTATTGTAAATACCGAAAATGGTGAAATTGTGGCTACAGCTGTATCGGAATACAAGCGTTGGAAACAGGGAAAATACTGTGTTCCTGCTAAGAACCAGTTCAGACAGCATCCGCTCGATTACATCGAGAGCCTTGAGGAATCGGTTAAGAAAGCGTTAGAAGCTGCACCTGCAGGTACTGCAGAGCGTGTCGTCGCGCTCTCGGTCGATACTACTGGTTCAACACCAGTAGCAGTGGATGCTAACGGAACTCCATTAGCACTATTACCCGAGTTTAGCGAAAATCCTAATGCAATGTTTGTGCTTTGGAAAGATCATACAGCTGTTGCAGAAGCAGATGAAATTAATCGTTTGTGCAAACAATGGGAAATTGATTATACAAAGTACGAAGGAGGTATTTATTCTTCCGAATGGTTTTGGGCAAAAATTTTGCATGTTCTACGAGAAGATGAAAAGGTAAGGAAAGCTGCATATTCGTGGGTTGAACACTGCGATTGGATTCCTGCTTTATTGGTTGGTCAGACAAAGCCCGAAAAGATATTCCGAAGTCGATGCGCTGCAGGGCATAAGGCAATGTGGGCGGAAGAATGGGGAGGCTTACCTTCCGAAAAGTTTTTAACAACACTCGATCCATTATTGGCTGGCTTACGCGATCGATTATATAATCAAACCTATACGGTGGATGTAAAAGTAGGTAATCTTTCACCCGAATGGGCTAATCGGTTGGGTTTACCGGCAACAGTCGCTGTTGGGGTTGGGGCATTTGATGCGCATTTAGGTGCAGTTGGGGCAGAAATAAAACCCTACCAGCTCGTAAAAGTTATTGGAACCTCAACTTGCGATATGATTACTGTTCCTGATCCCGATGTTGACCAAAAAACTGTAAGGGGAATTTGTGGACAGGTGAATGGTTCAATAATTCCCGGCCTTATAGGACTCGAAGCTGGTCAGTCGGCTTTTGGCGATGTTTATGCCTGGTTCAAAAAATTAATTTTCGAACCTGCAGTTGCCATTATCGAAAGCTCTCCTTTAGAAAGTTCTACAAAAAATATGATAATTCAGCAGCTCGATCAGCAGCTTATTCCTCATTTAACAAAACTTGCCGAGCAGGTCGACCCGGCCGAATCGACCGTAGTAGCTCTCGACTGGCTTAACGGTCGACGTACTCCCGACGCAAATCAGTTGCTAAAGGGTGCTATTGCCGGATTGTCGCTCGGTAGTAGTGCTGGTATGGTTTTTCGTGCTCTTATCGAAGCTACTGCTTTTGGTGCAAAAACAATTGTTGATCGTTTTATAAGCGAAGGGGTTAAGATTGAGAGTGTTAGTGCAATAGGCGGTGTAGCAAAAAAGTCACCACTTGTTATGCAAATTTTAGCCGATGTACTTAATATGCCTATTCACGTGGTTGAATCGGATCAGGCTTGTGCCCTAGGTTCGGCTATGGCTGCTGCTGTTGCAGGGGGTGTCTTCCAGTCGCTTCAGCAGGCTCAACAATCGATGGGTAGTGGGTACGAAACAACTTATCAACCTAATCCTATGCAAGTTGAGGTATATCAAAAACTTTACAAAAAATATTCTTTGCTCTGTCAGCTTCTCGAACCTCATTACAACAATTCTGAATTGTAATAATAAGCTATATCTAATTTTTATAAACAAGCATCCTAAATCGATAGTTTGGGGTGCTTGTTTTTCATTATTAAAATTGACATTATCCGATAATAACAACTTTTTTATTTTAAAACATTATTAATGTAAATGGCCTTTTAATTAGATGAAATAAACTATTCTACAAAATGGAATCATACTTTTGAGAAGTATGACAAACCAAACATTTAGTATCTCGGTTTTTGTTGTTTAAGGTGTTAAGATTTTAAATTAAAATCAGCGAAATTTAATGAAAAACATTTGATATTGGTTTCATGTTTTCTTTTTGTGTCGTACAACACTAAGTTGTTTCAAAGTTAAAAAAGTAAAAGTACTATATTTGGCAGTATGTTTGGTTTAATAAGTTCGTTTACTTTATATTGAAGAAAATAGTTATGAAAACTTTCTGGCTAACTTTTTTATTATTTTTTGGGATTAAGATTTTTGCTTGTACCAACATTTTGGTAAGCAAAGGAGCTTCGGTCGATGGTTCAGTAATGATTAGCTATGCTGCTGATTCTCATTCGTTATATGGCGAACTCTATTACAAGCCAGCTCAGGAATATCCTCAGGGTGCGTTACTCGATGTTTATGAATGGGATACAGGGAAATATTTGGGTAAAATTCATCAGGCGCGTCGCACCTATTTGGTGGTTGGGAACATGAACGAATATCAATTGGCCATAGGAGAAACTACCTTCGGAGGTAGGGATGAGCTAAGGGATACAACAGCTGTTTTAGATTATGGAAGCCTGATATATATTACTCTTCAGAGAGCACGTACGGCTCGCGAAGCTATCGATACTATTGTGGCTCTTACAAATCGTTATGGGTATTATAGCTCGGGTGAGTCGTTTTCTATTGCCGACCCCAATGAGGTTTGGATAATGGAGCTTATTGGAAAAGGTTCGCCACAGATGATAAAAGATAAGAAAGGTAGAGTTAAAAAAGTATATGAAAGGGGTATCGTATGGGTAGCTATGCGTGTTCCCGATGGTTATATCTCTGCACATGCTAATCAGGCTCGTATTAGACAGTTTCCATTAAACGATCCACAGAATTG
>JAOAFU010000112.1 GCA_026416115.1 Bacteroidales bacterium
TCAATTAGTTGGGTATCCTATTTTTAGCCTCGAACATCTTAAGCTTGGAGTTAGGGAGTATATTCACCTGCTCGAGGAAGCTATAATTCGAACTATTGCTCATTTTGGAATAAAAGGCGAAAGATTAAACGGAGCAACGGGAGTTTGGATTGAAATTAATAATCCTCAGAAAGTAAGAAAGATATGTGCCATTGGGGTTCGATGCAGCCATTGGGTTACCATGCATGGCTTTGCTCTTAATGTAAATACCGACCTTACCTACTTTCAACACATTAATCCTTGCGGATTCACCGATAAAGCTGTGACCTCGATCGAGAAAGAAATCGGACATAAGGTCGATTTTCAACAGGTAACCCGTTTAGCTCTGCAGGAGCTACTCAATATATACGGTTTTAATAGCACCGAATAATATCAGATAACAATTTTCCCTGCGGCATTAAAAACACTTGAAATCCAAGACGTTCTGCTGTTTCAATATTGGCGTACGTGTCGTCAATAAACAGGGTAGTCGATGGATTTACCTTTGCATCTTCGACAACCTGAAGGAAAATTTTATCCTCCGGCTTTCTACAACCCAGTGCAAAGGAGTAATATACCCCGTCGAATAACTCTTCGAAATTCTCAACAGCTCGTACTTTTTTTAAATATTCGTAAAGATAGCGGATGTGAATGCTGTTGGTGTTGCTAAGTAAGTAAAGCTTATAACTTTTTCGCAAATTTCTTAGGCAGTTTATAATCGACTCGGGAATATCTACAATAATCTGATTCCATGCACTATCGAATTGTGCAAAACTAATTTTCTTATCGATACGAAAAGTTTGTAATAAACTTATCCTAAACTCTTCCTCGCTTATCAACCCTTTGTCGAACCTGTCAAATATGTCTGTTTGTAGCTTGTGACTATACACTTTTTCAAGGTTGTAAATTCCTAATTTCTCGAATGCTTGAGTCATTCGCCAAAAATCGATTTGTACCAAAACTCCACCTAAGTCGAGAAGCAAATTTTTGGCAGAAACCGAAAATAAAAGATCTGTCGTTGAATGGGATAGCATAAATTTTTAATTTTTTTTTGAAAAAAACGGTCGA
The DNA here is from genome assembly GCA_026416115.1 of Bacteroidales bacterium. GTDB lineage: Bacteria > Bacteroidota > Bacteroidia > Bacteroidales > DTGW01 > JAKPGM01. The sequence continues at coordinate 1,087 of JAOAFU010000112.1, forward strand.
AAGTTGTAATATTGCAGTCCCAAAAATAAGGGTTATTTGTTACAAACAAAAGCTTAGGGCCCATAGCTCAGTTGGTTAGAGCACCTGACTCATAATCAGGGGGTCCCTGGTTCAAGCCCAGGTGGGCCCACGAATTATGGCTGTAAGTAAAATTGCAGCCTTTTTTATTTCTCTTTTTAAGAAATCATTCTTTGTTTGAAGCATAAATCTTTCCCTATTTGTTTATTTTTGAAGATACTTTTTATATATGTTTTTGACGAAAAATCTTTTTGCAAAATATTTAATGTATCCAAGATGAAGTTTTTAAGTTATTCTAAAATCTTTTATTTAATTCGTTCCCTTTTGGGGTATTTTACTGTACGTGTTTGTCCATCTTGTGGGAGCAACCATAATGTCATAGTAGATAAAAAGTATTTTGTAACTAAACTACTGGAGTGTCAGCAATGTTTTTTGCGTTTTCGTCATCCACCAGATACCGAAAGATTCAACTTCTCATTTTATCAGAAAAGATATCAACAGAACGATAGCATTACAACCGATATTCCTTCTGTAGCAGTGTTGAAAGAGTGGATTGAGTTCAATTTTGAAAATAGCCCCAAATGTGCCAAG
>JAOAFU010000018.1 GCA_026416115.1 Bacteroidales bacterium
TATAATTTTCTGGTTCTTGAAAATAAAATTACTCATCCAGAAGGGTTGATAGCATCCAGAAGACTTTTTCTTCTGCAGTTAACAGATCGGTTAACAAAGCTTTAGTACCTTCGTCGGGAGTATCGGCAATGTATTCGATAATAGCTCTTTTTTTCGAAATTAAAAATTTCAGATTTTCTACTGTTATTTCTACAGTTTTACGTCCTTGTCTGACATTAGGAGTCTCTTTCAGATCGGCTAATTCAAGAAATTCGGTATAAGTATGTGCAGGCACTGCACCTAGTGTAAGTATTCGTTCGGCAATAGCATCGATACTTTCAGCCACTTGGTTGTAAAGTTCTTCGTACTTTGAGTGAAGTACAAAAAATTCTTTACCTTTTACGTTCCAATGGAAGCCTCGAAGGTTCTGATAAAAAATTTCGTAGTTTGCCAAAAGTGAGTTAAGTTCTTTAACAATATTAGCAATGTACGCTTCGGATAGTTCTAAATTGTTTTTCATGGTTAGAGAATTTATTGTTTAATTAGACATATAAATTTATAAAATAAGAAAGAATTATCAATTTTGTTTACAACAAATAACGGGCCGTAAATCATTTTTTTTGATAAGTTGTGCATTAAGGTGATTGTAAAGGAAATAACATTTTAAGTTTTAAAGCCGGATGTTGATTTTTAAAGAATTGAAGAGTCGCATTGTTTACGATTTTTTGCAACTCGTTTTTCCAAGGGTATGTTTGCTTTGTTACGACACGCTAGTTGTGCAGGAACGATTTTTATGTTTGCAGTGTAAAACTCGTTTACCATACTCACATTATTGGGAAGAGAAGGATAATCCTGCTGCACAGCTTTTTTGGGGAAGGGTGCCTGTGGAATGGGTTATTCCTTTTTTGCATTTTACCAAAAATGGAGTCGTACAGCATTTAATTCACGAGATTAAATATAATAAGCGTCACGACCTAGCCGAATATTTGGGTACTTTGTTCGGTAATGTTTTAAATAGTAGTTCCTTGAAAATGGTCGATGGAATTGTTCCAGTGCCTTTGCATGCAAGTAGGCTGTTGGAGAGGGGGTACAATCAGAGCGAGAAAATTGCACAGGGCATTTCGCAATCAATGAATATCCCTTTGTTAAGCAATGTAATAGAGCGTAGGGTGTGGAAAAGTTCTCAAACGAAAAGAAACCGATATGAACGTTGGCAGAACGTTAAAGATGCTTTTCAACTGGTAAACCGTGAAGCAATTGCTGGGAAACACATCATGTTGGTAGATGATGTACTTACTACTGGTGCAACCCTGGAGGCTTGTGCTTTAAAAATACTTGAGGCAGAGAGAGTAAGCATAAGTATAGTTACCCTGGCTAAAGCTTGAAATTTTCGCTGCTTTTTTCAACAATTCTTCAATTATGCCTTTTTGAGTGTTCAAAAACGTTATTGATAGAATTAATAAAATATTATTTCAAGCGCAAGTCAGTAATAATTGTTAAGTAATATACAAAAAGACTAAAGATTTTTTCTATTTAGGAAAAAATATACTTTTGTAAAGCGATTGCCGTTTTAAAAGTGTGTATTTGAAACTATTTCATCAAAGGGGAATATGAGTACAAAAGGTTTGTGGCACTATATTCGTTCGAAAGAATTTTGGAATCAGGTAAAGGTGATGCTAGCCATTTTTTTTGCTTTCATTTTTGCTTCCAGTATTTTATTGCATTGTTATACACGACAGAATAGCTATGTAGAAGTACCCAACTTTAACAAGCTTACCTTACGACAGTCGCTCGAGCTGGCCGAGGATAATAATTTACGAATAGAGGTTATCGACTCGGTATTTAGCCTCGATTTATTGCCGGGCACTGTAGTTGAGCAGGATCCCAAAGCAGGCACGAAGGTAAAGAAAAATCGGAGGATTCTTTTGATAGTCAATGCCACCATGCCTCAGAAGGTATCTTTACCTAATATAGAGGGGGTCTCGTTGCGTCAGGCCGTTGCCATGCTGGAGGCCGATGGGTTGATGGTCGGAAAAATAAGTTATAGCCCCGATATTGCAACGCATATAGTATTAGCATGTAAATGGAAGGGCAAAAAAATAAGACCAGGCGATATGATTTATAAGGGGAGTTTTGTAGATCTTACTTTGGGTAATGCAGGTTCGTTAAAAAATGTGATTGTTCCAGACTTAAAAGGTTTGACCTTGCGCGAGGCACGTAAGCAACTTACGTTATCGTACCTGAATACGGGGAAGGTTTACTATGCCAAAACAGTGGAAAATGCATTAGATTCTTTGAATAGTATAGTATTTAAACAGAAACCTGCCGCTGCCGAAAATTCAACTCTTCCTATGGGTTCGAGCGTTGATTTATGGCTTACTGTTAATAAGGACAAAGATGCTCAGTAAACGCTTTCTTTATTTTTTATTCTGTTTTATAGCCATTATAAGATCGTCTCTGTGGGGTCAGGAGCTATTGGTGCCATCTTTGGTAATGCCGAAGAATTCGACTATGCAGTTAAAAAATGCTTTGAAAGCCACATCTGAGGTATTAAACCTCCCGTTTTTAGACGATTTTTCCTATCGTTCTTTTGTACCCGATTCGAGGCTATGGGAAGATCGAAAAGTATATATAAACACTCATTATGCCATTAAACCTATCTCTATTGGGGTTGCAACATTCGATATGCTCGACGAAAATGGGATGCTGTATGAACAGATGGGTAATGCAAGTTATTTTGGAGCCGATACTCTAACCTCGCGTCCAATTAATTTGAGTTCGTACAGGCTTGCCGACAGTCTATATTTGAGTTTTTTTTATCAGGCCGGTGGTTATGGCGATTTTCCCGAAGCAGGTGATTCGCTTAAAGTTGAATTTTTTTCTGAACTTTCGGGTCAATGGATTAAGGTTTGGTCGGTACCTGGTTTAAAAAACGATACCGTAGCCCCTTCCTTTAAAATTGCTTTAATACCCATCAACAGGTCGTCGTGGCTCGATAGTACTTTCAGATTTCGGTTTATTAATATTGCCTCAGCTTTTTTTTCTGGAACATCTACCAAAGGAATGCGTGCGAACGGCGATATCTGGAATATCGATTATGTATATCTTAATAAAAACAGAAGTTATACCGATACTGCTTTTAATGATATTACTATTGTTGAACCTATAGGCTCGTTTTTGAAAAATTACCGTTCCATACCCTGGCGTCATTATCAGAACAAATTTTTTCAAGCAGTCCGTGATAAAATCAATCTTATTGTATATAATCTTAGCAATTTTTCAACCAGTGTTGAGGACAAAATTGTTATTCGCGATGTTTATCAGCAAACTACCGACGAACCCATTATAACCGCTATCGACATAACTGGGCGTAGTTATACTTCATTTGAGGAGGATTGTCCCATCCTTAAATCCGATCATAGCGATTCTGCACTGTTTCAAATTACCGCTGCTATAACAACCAATCGTTACGATCGAAAATCAAACGATACGGTTATTAGCTATCAGTTTTTCAAAAATTTTTATGCCTACGATGATGGTACGGCTGAATTTGGTTATGGGTTGAAAGGTAATAATACTGCCGGGGGATGGGTAGCCTGCCGTTTTACATCTTATTTGCAGGATACTTTAGTAGCTGTTGATCTCTTTTTCAACCGTACGTTTAACGACGAGAATTTAGCATATTTTAACCTTTGGGTTTGGGACGATAACAATGGGTTACCTGGAGATTCGATTGGTGGTAAAAAAGAATGCAGGGTGCAGTCGGGTAGTTTTGTAAGATATTATCTCCAACAGCCCGTTACATTACCTTTTACATTTTATGTAGGTTGGCAGCAGGTAGATGAGACTTTTTTAAATGTTGGGTACGATCGAAACTCGCCCAATAATCAGAATATTTTTTATAATATCGATGGTTCGTGGACTCCTTCTACGTTACGACAAAGGGGGGCATTGATGATAAGACCTGTTTTTGGAAGAAAATCGGAGGTTGGCCTAAAATATTCACAATTCCCATTTGCTTTTTCTTGTTATCCCAATCCAGCTAGAGACTGGACGAGAATTTATTTTTCCGACCCGAAAGCCGATCTGCAAGCAAAGTTGTTTCTATACGATTTATCAGGAAGGTTGATGTTTCACGAAAGTGTATTTTCGGGAGATAGAGTTTCTTTGCAGCAGTTACCCGAAGGGGTATATCTTATGCAGATCAGATTATCCGATAGTCGTATTTACCATGTCAAGCTGATAAAAACACGATGATAGACGAGCGCGAAAGAGAGGATCAATCGGAATTGTATGAACATTATCGTTTTGTTGTAGACAAGGGACAGTCGGCCGAGCGTATCGATCGCTTTTTAACAGCCAAAATTGCCAATGTTTCGAGAACGAAGGTACAATATGCAGCCGAGGCCGGTAATATACTGGTGAATGAAAAAAGAGTTAAGCCAAGTTATAAAGTTAAACCTGGCGACGAAATATCGGTATTGCTTACTTATCCACCACGCGAAGACGAAATAATACCCGAAGATATACCACTCAATATTGTATTCGAAGATGACGATATCGTAGTGATAAATAAAGAAGCAGGAATGGTTGTACATCCAGCCTATGGAAATTATACGGGTACGTTAATCAATGCTTTGTATTTTCGATATAAAGATTTACCCCTATTTCAGAAAGGCGAACTACGTCCTGGCCTTGTTCACCGTATCGATAAAGATACATCGGGAATTATGGTTGTTGCCAAGCATGAGCTTGCGTTAAACCGACTGGCACGTCAATTTTATGAGCATAGTATCGACAGGCATTATGTAGCATTGGTTTGGGGTACTTTAAAAAATAACGAAGGTACTATCAGAGGGCATATTGGACGCAGTCCAAATGACAGGAAAATAATGGCTGTGTTTGAAGATGGTTCGCAGGGTAAACATGCTGTAACTCACTATCGTATTCTCGAACATTACATTTATGTGTCGCTTGTCGATTGCTGGCTCGAAACCGGGCGTACGCATCAAATACGAGCACACTTTAAACATATTGGACACCCCTTGTTTAACGACTCAGCCTATGGTGGGGATAGGATTCTAAAAGGTACACCTTTTAGTAAATACCGACAGTTTGTTGAAAATTGCTTCAACATTTGTCCTCGTCAGGCGTTACATGCACGTTCGTTAGCATTCGACCATCCCATAAGGGGACAACGAATGTATTTCGAAGCCCCTTTACCCAACGATATGGCTCAGCTAATTGATCGTTGGAAGGAATATGCACATCAACAGGCAAAAAATACATTATGATAACCGTTTGTATACCTACATATTGCTATGATGTTCGAGAATTGGTCAGTGAATTACGTCGACAGGCTCAGCAGGTTGATGTCGAATTTGAAATTGTAGTTATTGACGATGGCTCGCCAAAAGAATGGCAACAGAAGTATGAAACTATTTCTGATATGGCTAAATTTATTTTTTTACCACAAAATGTTGGTCGGGCGGCTGTTAGAAATCTTTTTCTTCATCATGCACGTAACAACTGGTTACTTTTTCTCGATAGCGATGTATTGCCTGTAGACAGCCTTTTTTTAAAACAATATGTAGATACAATCAAAAAGAATCCTTCGGTAGAGGTAATATGTGGCGGTATACAAATGCCACCCAAACCCGATGATCGTAAGCAAATATTGCGATGGTATTATGGCTTGAAGCGGGAGTCGCGTTCGGCTGAGCAACGTAACCGAAATCGCTATCAATCGTTTATGACTGGTAACTTCTGCATTCGAAAAACAATCCTCCAACAAATTCCCTTCGACGAAAGACTTGTACGCTATGGCCATGAAGATACGCTTTTTGGGTACCGATTGATGCAGCATGGTATATCGATTAAACATATTGATAATCCTGTTTTTCATTTACAACTCGAAGATGCTGACCAGTTTCTTAAGAAAACTGAAATAGCAGTGAGCAATTTATATTACATAAGTAAAACTTTACTGCAGCTCGACTATCTTTTTATATCGCAAAATAAGCTATTACGAAAAGCCTATCAGTTTAAGCGTTATGGTTTATCGGGATTTTGCGGAGTTCTGTTTTCTTTATTTCAGCCTATAATAAGTTGGTTATTAACCCAAAGAAAGCCTTTGTTGTGGCTTTTTGATCTTTATAAATTGGGATATTTGTGTAGAATTATGCGTTAGTTGTTGGACAAATAGTTTTGTTGAGTATATTTGTGAGTAAATAATAAAATATGATGTTAACACAAGCATGCTCAAAAAATTGGTATTGGTTTATATTGTTTATCGTCATTGTTGTTTTAACCCTAATTAAGTTACCCTTTTTTAATTTACCTTTTTACTGGGACGAAGCATGGTCGTATGCCATGGCAGTTTTCGACATGGCCGATAAGGGACCTACCTTGATCCCCGGACATGCCAATGAATGGTTTACCAGGGGACATCCACTGTTATATTACTTTACAGCTTCTTTATGGCTCAAGGTTTTTGGTGCCAATGTGTTGTCGGCCCATATTTTTTCATTTCTAATATCTGTAATTGCTTTAGTTATCTGTTTTTATGCTTTCGCGCAAATTACAGGTCGTTGGGTAGTCGGTTTATTTGTGTCAATCGCCCTTATGGTGCAATCGGTTTTTTTAACCCAGAGTACCATGTTATTGCCCGAGATTTTTGTAATGATGTTGGGGCTTTTAACTTTATATTTTTATTATAAAAGCAAATGGTTGGGATATCTTTTTGCAGCATCGGCACTGGTGTTAACAAAAGAGACGGGATTGGTATTTATAGCCTTTGTGCTATTCGATAAAATTTTTTTAAGAAAAATATTCTTTTTAAATGAAAGTGAGAAAAACAAGCAATTTTTAAAAGAAACAATCATAGTCTTTATTCCTTTTCTGGTATTTCTTATTTTCGTTTTAGTTCAGAAAATACAGCTGGGTTATTTTTTATTTCCCGAGCATACTGGCATGCTTGTAACCGATCCTAAAACGGTGTGGAGTAATTTTCAGGTTTATGCAGGCCAGCTCATTTGGGGTCAAGGGCGTAACATTTGGTCAATTGTTTTGCTTCTATTTATTGTATGGGCCTCAGTTAAAAAAGTATTTGATAAAAACGAATGGTATCTTTTAACATCGGTTTTACTGTTTATTATAGCTTATCTTTTATTTTCTAGTATTAATTTTTTTACTACACGATATTTGCTGTCGGTAATTCCTTGGTATTTTTTTATAGTAATAGTTTTCATATATCGATCACTGGCAGATAGAAAATGGTTGTTCAATGCCTTTATTGTTATTCTATTGCTTATAAATACAGTGATTACATTTACACTCAAAGGCGAGGGTGATACGGTTCTTACCTATCGTCGTACGGTGGAATTACATAAACAAGCAGTAAATTATTGCGAATCGCAGGGGTGGCATGAGAAGAAAATTTTTACAGGTTTTTTAATGCAGTTTAATTTAAAACATCCTCATTTAGGATATTTAGAAGGTAATAAGCCAGTGGGGCAGATAGTTAGTGAGGATGAGGCAGAAGTACTCATATTTTACAGCAACGAGCCTAGTCAGTTATACGATAAATTTAAGAACGACAGCAATTATATTACAGTTAAAAGGTTCGGGAACAGAGAAGCATGGGTTGAGATCATAAAAAAGAAATAGAAGTTATGTTGCTTGGAAAGAAACTAACCATTGTAATGCCTGCATATAATGCTGCAAAGACTCTTGAACAGACGTATAACGAAATACCATTTGACATAGTTGATGAGGTGATATTAGTTGACGATTGCAGCAAAGATGAGACATTAGAAGTAGCTAAAAAGCTTGGGATAAAACACATCATCAAGCACGACAGAAACAAGGGCTACGGAGGTAATCAGAAAACCTGCTATAATAAGGCTTTAGAGTTGGGAAGCGATATAGTCATTATGCTCCATCCCGATTATCAATATACCCCCAAACTTATTCATTCTATGGCATATCTGATAGCCAATGGGGTTTATGAAGTAGTTCTGGGTTCACGCATATTAGGTCGAGGGGCACTCAAGGGGGGGATGCCTAGGTATAAATACATTTTTAACCGCTTATTAACTATGTTTCAAAATATCCTTATGCGTCAGAAACTATCGGAATATCATACGGGTTATCGTGCATTTTCTCGAAAAGTACTGGAGTCGGTCAATTATATGTCGAACAGCGACGATTTCGTTTTCGACAATCAAATGCTTGCACAGATATTTTATAAGGGTTTTGAAATAGCCGAAATTACATGTCCTACTAAATATTTCGAAGAAGCCTCTTCCATTAATTTTAGGCGAAGTGTAAAATATGGACTTGGGGTTGTTGCTACATCGATTAAGTATTTTCTGGCAAAAAATAAAATATACAGAGATAAAATTTTTGATTAGATGTCCAACAAATTACGATCACTAGAGCTTGTTAAAATACTTTTTGCAGGTTTTGTATTTGGTATTGTTATTCAGTTTAATTGGGGAGCAGGGTTATTGAAAGAACAGGGGCTAACGCCATTTCTTTCAAAGCATAGTTTAAGGTTAATTTTGAGTGGGTTAAGTGGATCTTTGTTTTTTGGACTTATATATACAGTTCTTACCAAATTTATTTTTTTTCGGAAGAATTTTGATTATCCCCAATTAGGAAGATTCCTTAAGTCTTTCAATTTTCTGGGTTTATATTTGTTTTTTCCGCCTAGCAATGAACTGTTTATTGTTCTTTGTTTGCTTGTTCCGGTATGGTTTACTGTTGAAGAGCATATGCTTCGACTTTTTAAAAGCCCTGGTTTAGTTCCGATTTACTACTTATACCTATTAATCCTTTTTTGTATTTTTTACAAGGAATTATTACTAATTGCCTATTCAAACACAAGTGCCATTTACTACTACTATACTACAATGGTTTGGACGCCTTTATTGCTTCTTGTTGTGCCAGTTTTATTTCCACAAATTACTTTGTTTTATTCATTAATTGTAGGGGTAGTATATATTCTTTCGGCGTTTATATTCAATTCACATGTGATATTGTATGGTGCCGACATGCCCGCTAGTACTTATTACGCTATTTGGGAAACTACGGTTACCGAATCGAAAGATTTTGCAAAAGAATATCTATCTGGTTCAATTATTTTTCTCAATTCAATTTTGTTTTTAGCAGGGGGATGGTTTATCTATAAAATTTACAAAACTCATCGTCAGAAGGAGGCGCCTGATTTTTTCAGGCGAATAGTTTTAGTATCCTTGTTAGGGCTGATATTCATGAATGAAAAGGATGCATTTTCGAGAAATTTTCCGGTTAAATTTGTCGAGAGCTATTATAAATTTAAAAAAGATTTAAAGCGGTTTGAGAAGGAGTTTAATTTCAGAAAAAATCATCCTTTGTCTAAGCAGGCCGATATACAATGTACTGACTCGGTCGAAGTATTTGTTCTTGTAATCGGCGAGTCGGCATCGAAGTATCATCAAGGCTTATATGGTTATCAACGTAATACTAACCCTCTTTTAGGGAGTATGAAGGATGAACTTTATATTTTCGACTCAATAATTGCACCTCATTCGCATACCAATCCGGTATTAGCAAAAGTACTGTCTTTTGCTAATTTTGAGAATATGGAGCTGTTATATACTAAACGTTCCTTAATAGAGTATATGAAAGATGCAGGTTATAAAACATATTGGTTGTCCAATCAACAATTTGCCAACGAGTTTAATTCGCTATCTACGCTTATCGCCTTACAGGCTGATGAGAGATTCTTTTCCAATTACAATTATATCGATTCAGCAGGGAGTGTGCCCATATACGATGAGGTACTTTTAAAGCCATATGCTAAAGCATTGAGCGAGAATGTTCCAAGAAAGTTTATCGTAATTCATCTATTGGGTAGTCATTCCGATAAGTCAAAACGATATCCTGAGACCTATAGTAAATTTAACGATACTACCGGTATACCTTATCGAGTATATAACAGAGATTGGGTATACCATGTGATAAATACTCACGATAACTCAGTACTTTATACCGATTATGTATTGTATCAAACAATTCAAATGTTAAAACAAACCAATCAGCGCTCTATCTGGATGTATTTCAGTGATCATGGTGAGGAGATCTTCGATTACAGGGATTTTTGGGGACATTCGGAGGCAAATGCAAGTATTTATATGCTTGATATTCCGTTTATTTTGTGGTTTTCGCCAAAATATACCCGTTTGCATCAACAAAGAGTGAAGGAGATTAAGAATTACTTACAAAGAAAATACCAGATCGATGATGTGATTCATAGCATTATTGATCTTACCGGATGTAAATCTTCCGATTTTGATAGTTCGAAAAGCGTTTTTTCACCTCATTTCAAATACGAAAAAAGATATATCTATGGGCACGATTACGATTCGCTTATATTAGCTGGTAAGAAAAGTATAACAGATTAGTCATAATCCTAACCTTAAAACACACCATATGGAGTTATTAAAAATTATTCGTAAAAACACCTGGAAGAAAGAGGTACTTTTTATTCTGATATCTGTCTTTGCAGGTATTAATTTTCAGCTCAATTGGTTTAGCTTGGTAATTGACGAAAGTAAGGGCAAGACGCTTGCCGACTTTATATCGCCCGAATGGTGGACACATTACCGTATGGGACTTAGATTGCTATTGGCTGCCGTATTGTTTCCATCGATTCTGTACATTTATCGTTTTACGGTTTACTATTTTCTGACCCGAAAAAGCCAATTGAAGGAACAAATACATAAATATACGCGGACTGAACTGTGGGCATTTACACCATTGCTTCTTACAGGGGTTGGATATTGGGGTTACCAGATCAATGCATACCTTATCCTTATGCTTGTCCTGATTATTCAGTTATTTTTGATTTTTAATTTTTATGCTCAGGAGTCGGGCATTTCGATGAATACAAATCAAATTAAAAATCACAGACTATATCTACTTTTTTTCCTATCGGGTTTTGCGGCTTTAATATATCAGGTAGTATGGCAACGGGCTCTTTTTATGTTTTTTGGGGTCAATATCGAAACGGTTACTGTTGTCGTATCTATATTTATGTTGGGATTGGGTCTCGGTGCATTATTGGGAGGTTATTTGTCGAAAAAATGGCCGCAATATTTGCCGCATATGTTTATTGCCTGTGAAGGTTTTATAGGCATCTTTGGTTTTGCAAGTTTGTTTTTATTCGAGAAGATCTATCATCTTACATTACACGCAACTTCTTTAAATATTGCCTTGATTATATATGGTGTTTTGCTTATTCCTACCGTATGCATGGGAGCAACATTGCCCGTGTTGGTGGAGTATTTTCATCATACAATCAAGAAAGTTGGAACAACGGTTTCGTTTCTCTATTTCATTAATACTATTGGCTCGGCCTTGGCAAGCTTTTTTACTGTTAAAGTGCTCTTTGTGTATACAGGGATGCATTTTTCGGTAATATTTGCATCGGTATGTAACTTGGCAGTTGCATTTCTGGGTATCAAATTTGTTCGAAATTATAACAAACAAATCGTATCGTGGCACCCTCAAGAAGTCGGCGAAAAAAATCGTATTTCCTGGTCATTTGTGGGAATGATTCTGCTTTCTTTTATAACTGGTTATATAGCAATGAGCCAAGAAATACTTTGGATTCGTCTAATATCATTTTTTACCGGAGGAAAAGCAGAAGTTTTTGGTATGTTGGTAGGGTCGGTACTTGTGGGTATTGCACTTGGGTCACTTGTTGCATCGTACATCTGTAAAAAGTACGATTTAATGGGAATAATTAAGATACTCTCGTGGGTAATTTTTTCTGCTGCTGTTCTTTATTTTATAAGTATTCCAGCTTTTAGTTGGATGGCTACAAAAATACTCAGCGAGAAAACCACCACATATATATACATTGTTGCTGGAATTATTTCATTACTGATGGGAATAAATTTTCCTCTTATTACTCAGTTTGCCGTTCGATCGGGAATAGGGGTCGGACATCAGGTCTCATATATTTATTTTGCAAACATTGTGGGTTCGACACTCGGGCCAGTATTTACAGGTTTTGTTCTGCTGGATTATTGGACTTTCGAACAAAATACCCTATTTTTAAGTATAATTTCGTTGGTAGTTGCCGCAATTTTATGGACTGCTTCTATTCAAACATTCAATATTCGCAGACTTTACCAACCTCTATTGTATGTTGGTGTAATGGTATTATTTTTTTATTATCCAGTTTTATATAAAAATTTATTTGAAAAAATTCAATTACAACAATGGTATTGGGGGCAATCCTTTGAGCATATAATCCAAAATAAGCATGGTATTATTAGCATAGTTGATCAGGAGGAAGGAGATGATGTGGTATTTGGTGGAGGTATCTACGATGGGCGAATGAACTATTTGCTTACTTTTAATCGTAATATAATAGACAGAGGTTATGCTATTGCTGCCTTAAAACCCGATGCCGACAGTATCCTTGAGATAGGGCTTAGTTCTGGTTCGTGGTCGAAAGTGCTAACCATGTACAGGCCACTGAAATCGTTAGACATAGTAGAAATTAATCCAGGTTATATTCAGCTTATAAAAAAATATCCTTCTCATGCCGATTTACTTGATAACCCAAAAGTTACCATACATGTAGATGATGGACGACGTTGGTTGAGTCGAACAGACAAGAAATTCGATTTTATTCTTATGAACACTACATACCATTGGCGAAGCCAGATAAATAATCTTGTTTCGAGAGAGTTTCTTGAACTTTGTAGGAGCCGTCTTAATCCAGGGGGAGTAATGTATTACAATACTACTGGTTCTGAAGACATCGTGTTTACTGCTGCACATGTTTTTAAATACATAACCCGTTACAGTAACTTTGTTGCATGTAGCGATAGCCCATTCCCTGCCAATTATGAGCAGAAGCTTGCTGCTTTGAAGAACTTTTACTACGAAGACCAGCCTGTTTATCAGCGCGACTCGATCAGTATTCAAACAATGGAACAAATTGCCCGTACTGCTTTTCACGAAAATTTGAGAGAAAAAATATTGGGGCAATCGAATCGCTTTTTGATTACCGACGACAACTTAGCCAGTGAATTCAAAACACCCACAAAATTCTATGAACCAAGAAAAGCATGGTGGTTACTGTTGCAAAAGTAATCTTATCCTGTGTTAAGAGGATGGTTGTAATGCCTATTTATTTATAATTTTAAAGATAGATAATGAGATTTTCGACGTTAACAATCATTATTCCCGTATTTAACGAGGAGAAAACCATACTGGAGGTTTTAAAAAGAATATATGATCTGGATATCAGTGAGTATTTTCCTAAATACGAAATCATTGTGGTCGATGATTGCTCAACAGACAATTCGTTTGAATTAATACAAGAATTTTCAAAATCGCATGCTAACGTTGTGTTGTTAAGAAATGAAACCAATAGGGGAAAAGGATATTCATTAATAAGAGCGATTCAACTTGCACAGGGAGAAGTAGTTTTATTTCAGGATGCTGACTTAGAGCTTTCTACAGAGGACATACCTTCTCTAATCGAAGCAATGATTAAACTAAATATAGATTTTGTCAATGGATCGAGATATTTGCCTGGAATAGTAAGACCGCTTTCCACTTATTTCCGCTACCTGGGGAATAGAGTTTTTACCCTCATAACTTCGATTATTTTAAATGTTAAAATTACCGATATAGCTTGCGGCTACAAGCTAGTAAAAAAATCTTTACTTGATCAAATTAATTTAAAAGAAGAAAGATTTGGGATTGAAGCAGAGTTATTAATAAAAGCGCTTAAAATCAATAGATTTAAAATAGCCGAGGTTCCTGTGCAATATTATCAAAGAACCATTGCTGAAGGAAAAAAATTAAGAAACATAGATGGACTTAAAATACTTTTGAAAATCCTTAAATATGGGATATTTGCATAAAGTCTATAATTTCCTGAGTAAAAATAAAACTACCATTACTATATTAATGGTTGTATTGTTAGTAGCAAACATTAACAAAAATATTGGTCTTTACAACAAAGAAAATTGTATTATAGATAATGATGTGATTTCATATTATGCCTATTTACCTGCTTTTTTTATTTATCACGACATTGGCTTGACGTTTAAAGATAGTGCTAACTTTAATTGTAATTATACCATTTGGGGAACAAAAACGAATACTGGAAGATACGTTATTAAAACCACCATGGGCGTTGCAATAGCATATATGCCTTTTTTTTTAATTACGCACTGTATATTAAAATTTGCCAATTACGAGGCCTGTGGGTTCTCTCCTCCATACAAAATAGCGCTTATTGCCAGTTCTCTTTTTTTTCTTTTGATTGGCTTTATATTTATTAAGCGAACTCTTAAAATGTTTATAGATTCCGATTGGTTAATAGTCCTAACGATTTTAATCTTGGGCTTTGGAACAAATTTATATTTTTACTCTACCTATTCACCGGCATATAGTCATGTATATAGTTTTGCATTAATTAGCATATTTATTTATTACTCTATTCTATGGGTTAAAGATATTCATAATATCAAACTTGCTGTTTTTCTTGGCCTTCTCATAGGATGGATATCTTTAATTAGACCTACCAATGCTGTTATTGCAGTGTTTACAATTACTCTATTTTTTTCTCATCGTTCAATTAAAGACCTATATGAAATACTCAGGGTAATAGTGGTTATTATTATTTTAGCTATTGTTGTTTGGATCCCTCAATTTTTATACTGGAAATATGTAACAGGAAATTATTTTTATTATTCATATGCCGATAATGAGCGTTTCTTTTTTGATAATCCTCATATTATTAGCGGACTATTTGGTTTTCGCAAGGGATTTTTTATTTATACTCCAGTTATGATTTTTTCATTTATTGGGTTTTATCATCTGTATAAAAAGAGTAAACATTTATTTTTCTCAGTACTTCTCACAACAATTATTTATTTGTATGTTACCCTTTCGTGGTGGTGTTGGTGGTATGGTGGATCTTTAGGAATGCGACCTTTTATTGACTTTTATTCATTGTGGTCATTATCGTTAGCCTCATTTTTATATTTTCTATCTCGATTTCGTATTAAAGTATTACAGTATGTTTTATTTGCGTGTGTTGTTCTTTTTTCTTTTCTCAACCTGGAATATACAAAGCAAATAAGAAGAGGGGGATTACATTACGATTCAATGACTTGGGAAGCTTATAAATGTACTTTTCTTTCAAATAGTTCTTGCGACTTTTATAGTTTGTTGTGTCCACCTGATTACGAATTAGCCAAAAGAGGAATAGATCGATGTAATAAGAGCAATTAAGATAAGGGGAACTATCTCTTTATTTTCATCAAAATTTCTTCATTAATTTTTTGATAATCTGTTTTGTGCTATAAAGTGGTGTCATTTGAGTTGAAAAAAAACTTTAAACCACTATTTTCTTTAAATAGCTTAGATAATTTATTTTTTTTACATGCTTATGGAGGTGGTATTGAATATTATAAAAAAAATTCTATTCAGTCGCTTTTTAATTACAAACTGAAATAAAAATTGTAAATTAGGCAAAAACTTGCTAAACTTTTTTTTGTTCTGTTGGTTATACTTTGAAAACTCAGAGGCATGGAAATTAAAGGAAGTCGCTTAAAGGATGCATCGCGAAGGAAGTTTTTACAACAGCTTGCGTTATGGGGTGGAGGTTCTGTGCTTGCAGGAGGAGCTGTTCTTTCTGCCCTCCACTATGAGCATAAAAAGAAAGGGGCTGCTCATATTAAAGAGATAGCAGAACATAAACAACAGCTAAAATTACATAAGGAGGCATTATCAGAACTACAACGAAGGGGTCGTGAAGGTATACCTGG
This sequence comes from Bacteroidales bacterium, assembly GCA_026416115.1. Taxonomy (GTDB): domain Bacteria; phylum Bacteroidota; class Bacteroidia; order Bacteroidales; family DTGW01; genus JAKPGM01. The sequence goes on from JAOAFU010000018.1 coordinate 15,828, forward strand.
TAAGAGATGGGTATGGGTTGTAGATTTGGCAAAATGTAAAAATGCTCGTCGTTGTATGACTGCCTGCCAGCAAGCCCATCATTTACGTCCCGAACAAAGCCATATGAATGTGTTGGTAATGCAGGCCTCGGAGCATACCCCGGCATACTACATGCC
>JAOAFU010000090.1 GCA_026416115.1 Bacteroidales bacterium
CATCGCATGCGACTCGATGGCTACGATGTGTTCTCGGCCAACGACGGTAAACAAGCAGTTGAAATCCTGAAAGCCGGCAATTTCGATGTTTTGCTTACCGACCTCCACATGCCCAATTTCAGTGGACTCGATTTAATTCGATTTGTTCGTAACGAACTTAAATCGAATATGCCAATCATTATGGTTACTCGTGTAGGACTCGAAGAGACTGTACTTGCCGCTTTTGAGCTGGGGGCCGACGATTATATTACTAAACCTTTCAGCCCGGAAGAGTTATCGCTCAGAGTGAAAAAATCTATTATTCGTTATAAACAGAAGTTGTCCTAAGCAAAATATTTTTTGCAAAATGTGAATTATATCCCATACAATCATTAAATTCGCCCAAATTTTTTAAATAGCTACAGTTTAAAGTATTTTAAGGAGGTACAGGCACAAAATGAGAAAATGGCGAATTGAAGACTCTGCAGAACTATACAATATTGCAGGATGGGGTATTAATTATTTTTCCATTAACGAAAAGGGTCATGTTGTGGTTACTCCTAAAAAAAACGGAGTAGCGGTTGACCTTCGTGAACTTGTCGATGAGCTTGCACTACGCGATGTCTCTGCTCCTATTCTCATTCGTTTTCCCGATATCCTCGACAATAGGATTGAGAAAATGGCCAATTGCTTCAAAATTGCAGCCGAAGAATATAATTATAAGGCCCAAAATTTTATCATTTATCCTATTAAGGTTAACCAGATGCGTCCCGTAGTCGAAGAAATTGTCAACCACGGGAAGAAATTTAATATCGGCCTCGAAGCGGGCTCTAAACCCGAACTTCACGCTGTTATTGCTATTAATACCGATAGCGATTCGCTCATTATCTGTAATGGTTACAAAGATGAAGACTACATCGAATTAGCTCTTTTGGCTCAAAAAATGGGAAAACGCATCTTTATTGTAGTTGAAAAACTCAATGAACTACGCCTTATAGCAACCATCGCTAAACGACTTAAAATTAAACCCAATTTAGGAGTTAGAATTAAGCTGGCTAGTACTGGTAGTGGAAAGTGGGAAGAATCGGGTGGCGATGTAAGCAAGTTTGGTCTTACCTCTAGCGAATTGCTCGAAGCAATGGATTTTTTGGAAAGAAATAAGATGAAAGATTGTCTTCGTCTTATTCATTTCCACATTGGAAGTCAGGTTACTAAAATTCGCAGAATCAAAATTGCCCTTCGCGAAGCTTCTCAATTTTATGTCCAGCTTTACAAACAAGGGTTTAATATCGAATTTGTAGATATAGGTGGCGGACTTGGGGTCGATTACGATGGTACTCGATCTTCCTATAGCGAAAGTAGCGTAAATTATAGCATACAAGAGTATGTAAACGACTCAGTCTCTACATTCGTCGATGCCAGTGACAAAAACGGCATACCCCACCCAAATATCATCACCGAATCGGGACGTTCCCTCACTGCCCATCATTCGGTTCTTGTTTTTCAGGTACTCGAAACAACAAGTTTGCCCTCATGGGACGAAAACGATAAAATTAGCGATAACGAACACGAATTAGTCAAAGAAATATATAACCTGTGGGATAATCTTAACCAAACCCGCATGATTGAAACTTGGCACGATGCTCAACAAATTCGCGAAGAAGCACTCGAACGTTTTAGCTTAGGTCTAATCGACCTGAAAACACGTGCCCTTGTTGAAAAACTCTTTTGGTCAATTGCTCGCGAAATTCACTTTATGACGTCAGAAATTAAGCACGTGCCAGATGAGCTGAGACTTCTACCCAAGTTATTATCGGATAAATATTTCTGTAACTTTTCCTTGTTTCAATCATTACCCGACTCATGGGCTATCGATCAAGTTTTTCCCATTATGCCTTTGCAACGCCTCGATGAAAAGCCCGATCGTTCGGCAACCATACAGGATATTACGTGCGACTCCGACGGAAAGATAGATAATTTTATCTCTACCAAAAATTTTTCTTTCTATCTTCCCGTACATAGCATCAAACCCAAAGAAACCTATTACATGGGAGTTTTTTTGGTAGGTGCATATCAGGAAATACTTGGAGACTTGCATAATCTCTTCGGCGACACCAATGCAGTTCATGTTACTGTTCACGAAGACGGATACGAAATAGAACAAATTATCGATGGCGAATCGGTTGCCGAAGTACTCGACTATGTACAGTACAACCCTAAAAAGATGGTACGTGCAGTCGAAACATGGGTTACATCCTCTGTAAAAGCAGGCATTCTATCGGCCGAAGAAGGTAAAGAATTTCTCTCCAACTATCGTTCGGGTCTATATGGTTATACTTATCTGGAATAACATTGCAGATCGAAAATTTTGGTATATTCATCAGAACTAATTACTTTTGCGCTTCTTAAATTTTGTTTATTAAATGATCAAAATTACTTTTCCAGATAACTCGGTTAGAGAGTACCCAGAAGGTATTACAGCGATCGAAATTGCCAAAAGCATTAGCCCATCTTTGGCAAACGATGTAATTGCAGCTACTGTAAATGGACAAATATGGGATGCGACTCGCCCCATCACAAGCGATGCTTCCATTAAACTACATAAATTCGACGACGAAGAAGGTAAACATGCCTTTTGGCACTCATCGGCACACCTGATGGCCGAAGCTCTCGAAGCTCTTTATCCTGGCGTGAAATTTGGTATAGGCCCAGCTCTTGAAAATGGCTTTTACTACGATGTCGACCTAAATGGTCAAACTATCTCAGAAGCCGATTTGCCCAAAATTGAGCAAAAAATGCTCGAATTAGCTCGACAAAAAAACCCTTATTTACGAAGAGAGGTTAGCAAAAAAGAAGCCCTCGAGTATTTTTCGCAAAAAGGCGACCCATATAAAGTTGAGTTAATTAACGAACTCGAAGACGGAACAATATCTTTTTATCAGCAAGGCAATTTTGTCGACCTATGTCGAGGGCCTCATCTTCCCAATACAGGTTTTATTAAGGCAGTTAAATTAACTGCTATTGCTGGAGCATATTGGCGTGGCGATGAAAAAAATAAGCAGTTAACCCGCATATACGGCATTACCTTCCCTAAACAAAGTATGCTCGAAGAATATATACAAATGCTCGAGCAAGCCAAGTTACGGGATCATAGGAAAATTGGAAAAGAACTCGAACTTTTCATGTTTTCTGAAAAAGTAGGGCAGGGACTTCCTATCTGGCTGCCCAAAGGTGCACAGCTACGCGAGCGCCTCGAAACATTTTTACGGAAAATTCAAAAACAACACGGATATTTACAGGTTATTACTCCTCATATCGGTCAAAAAGAACTTTATGTAACTTCTGGGCATTATGCCAAGTATGGAAAAGATTCGTTCCAACCCATCCATACACCAGCCGAGGGTGAAGAATTCCTGTTAAAACCTATGAATTGCCCCCATCATTGCGAAATATATAAATCAAAACCACGTTCATACAAAGAATTACCTCTTCGTTTGGCTGAATTTGGAACAGTTTATCGTTACGAGCAAAGTGGCGAACTACATGGACTAACACGCGTACGCGGTTTTACTCAGGACGATGCTCACATTTTCTGCCGTCCCGACCAGCTTAAGGATGAATTTTGTAAGGTTATCGATATTATTCTCTATATTTTCCGCATTCTCGATTTTAATGATTATACTGCCCAAGTATCGTTGCGAGATAAAAATAATAAGGAAAAATATATTGGTAGCGACGAGAATTGGGAGAAAGCAGAAAGTGCTATTATAGAAGCAGCACAAGAGAAAGGATTAAAAACTATTATTGTCGAAGGCGAAGCTGCTTTTTATGGACCTAAGCTCGATTTTATGGTTCGCGATGCAATAGGTCGTAAATGGCAGTTGGGTACTATACAAGTCGACTACAATCTTCCCGAACGTTTCGAACTCGAATATATTGGTAGCGACGATAAAAGATACAGACCCGTCATGATCCACCGAGCCCCATTTGGGTCGCTCGAACGTTTTGTTGCTGTGTTAATTGAACACACTGCTGGAAAATTCCCCTTGTGGCTCGCTCCCGACCAGGTTGTTATTGTACCTGTAAGCGAAAAATATTACGATTATGCACAAAATGTTTTAAATTTCCTAAATAATTACGATATTCGCACCCTGATTGATGATCGTAACGAAAAAATTGGCAAAAAAATACGGGATAACGAATTGAAAAAAATCCCGTATATTCTTGTTGTTGGTGAAAAAGAAGCAGCTTCAAATGCAGTTTCAGTTCGCCGTCAAGGAGAAGGGGACAAGGGGGTTATGAGTCTCGAAGAATTTGCCGAATTTTTCCAAAACGAACTCAAGCAACAATTAACCTAAAATAAACCTAAGTATTAACTAAAGTATTGGAGGACAAAGCTATAGCAGAGAATTTTCAACAACAGCGGACACGTAGTAATCAGCCACAAAAAGGCAACGACAAGCAGCATCGAATTAACGAAGAAATTCGTGCAAGAGAAGTACGTGTCGTAGGAGAAGACCTTGAAAAACAAGGCATTATGAGCCTTCAAGAAGCACTCCAGCTTGCTGATGAAATGGGACTTGATTTGGTTGAAATTTCGCCGCAGGCCAATCCACCGGTATGCAAGATAATAGACTACCAAAAGTTCCTCTATCAGCAAAAAAAGAAACAAAAGGAGATGAAGGCCAAAGCGGCCAAAATTGTAGTTAAGGAAATTCGTTTCGGCCCTAATACCGACGATCATGACTACAATTTTAAACTTAAACACGCACAAAATTTCATAAACGAAGGAGCAAAAGTTAGAGCGTTTGTTCTATTTAAGGGACGTTCGATACTTTATAAAGAACAGGGAGAGATTTTGTTGCTACGTTTAGCCAACGATCTTGAAGATATTGCTAAAGTTGAACAACTCCCCAAACTTGAAGGTAAAAAAATGAGTATTCTATTGGCCCCCAAAGGCAAAAAGTAATGTTAACCATTTTAAAATAAATACAAAATGCCAAAGATGAAGACAAATTCCGGTGCATCTAAGCGTTTTTCGCTTACCGGAACGGGAAAAATCAGACGCAAACATGCATACAAGCGTCACATTTTGACAAAAAAAAGTAAAAAACAAAAAAGGAATTTGGGTTACTACGCAATGGTAAGTAAACCCGATTTAAACAATGTTAAGCTTTTGCTTGCATTAAAGTAATTATTGTTTAACCGGAAAACTAGCTCGTAAGTTTCTGTTTCACAGAACGCTGTTTTCCAAAAAAAAAATTAACCATGCCACGTAGTGTAAATGCAGTAGCATCAAGAGCAAGAAGGAAAAAGATTTTAGCGCTTACTAAAGGAAATTTTGGCGCAAGAGCAAATGTTTGGACAGTTGCTAAAAACACCTGGGAAAAAGGTCAGCAATACGCCTATCGCGACCGAAGGAAGAAAAAAAGTGAATTCAGAGCTCTATGGATTCAACGTATCAATGCCGGTGTTCGAAATTATGGACTTAATTATTCCCAGTTTATCGGACTATTGAATAAAAAAGGCATTCAGCTGAATCGTAAAGTTCTTGCCGATCTGGCAATGAATCATCCTAAAGCCTTCGAAGCAGTCGTCAATGCTGTTAAGTAAAATGAATTTTATTTCGATTCAAATAAAAGGAAGTCCTTAATAAGTGGCTTCCTTTTTGTTTTTTTGTATCTTAACATCAAAGCTTTATCTTTGCTTAAATTGAAATTTCTACAAAAATATGTTTTCTAACTAGAACAATCTATATAATATCTTAACCTATGAAAATCGCTTTAATTGGCTATGGAAAAATGGGCAAAATGATCGAAAAATTTGCCTTAGAAAGAAACCACCAGATTACATGGAAAATAGATCTCGACAATCACAACGATATAAAAAAGATTTCTCGCGATAATACCGACGTTGCTATTGAATTCACATCGCCCGAAAGTGTTGTGGAAAACCTTAGTATGCTCATAAAACAAGGTGTAAATGTTGTTTGTGGTACAACAGGTTGGAAAAGCCAGCTTACTCAAATTCAAGAAATGGCAATTCAACAACAAGTTGGATTTTTATGGTCGTCAAATTTTAGTATTGGTGTTAATCTTTTCTTCAAACTTAATCAATACCTCGCAAAGTTAATGTCCAATTACCCTCAATACACACCCGAGATAGAAGAAATACATCACATTCATAAAAAAGATGCTCCTAGTGGCACTGCTATTACCCTGGCCGAAGGTATTCTAAAATATATACCTAAATATAGCCATTGGTCGCTCAATAAACAAGAAAATGAAAGCTCACTGGTGATAAAAGCTGTCAGAGAGGGTGAAGTCCCAGGAACTCATATTATTCAATACAACTCTTCAGTCGATACAATCGAAATAACCCATAAAGCAAAAAGTCGTGAGGGTTTTGCCCTCGGTGCAGTCATTGCAGCAGAATTTATCGCAAACAAAAAGGGAATATTTACGATGGATGATGTGCTTAGTTTGTAAATCCCATTATTTAGCTTTTTTTAATTTAATTATTCTTATATTATGTCTAATTTTGAATTGCTAAAACAAATAACTAAATATTAAATAATAATAACTTATTATTAGTTAATATATTATATAAACATTATTAAAAGAAAACTTTAATCTTTCTATATAAATTAAGAATTATCCCATGAAAAAATTTTTTCAATTTCTCAAGAACAAGTATTTCAAATTCGCTTTCGCAACCATCATTTATATTCTGTGGGTTATCTGGTTGGGTAACTTTTGGTTCTTCCTCGGAATTCCAATAATCTTCGATATATACGTAAGTAAAAAAATCAACTGGACACCTTGGAAAAAACGTCACGGCAAAAATTCAAAACTCATTGAATGGATCGATGCTATTATTTTTGCAGTAGTAGCGGTAACGATCATCAATATTTTTCTTTTTCAAAACTATAAAATTCCCACAGGGTCGATGGAAAGGACCCTTATGATAGGCGATCACTTATATGTAAGTAAAGTTAGTTATGGCCCTCGACTTCCCAATACACCTCTTTCGGTCCCTTTTACCCAAAATATTCTTTTTGGAAAAATACCCTCATATCTTACCTGGATTCAATGGCCATACAAACGTTTAGCTGGGTTAAGCGAAGTTAAACGCGACGATATTGTTGTATTTAATTATCCCGAAGGCGATACAGTTGTTCTCGAATTTCCTGGGAATCTTAGTTACTACGAGTATATAAACAGTAGAATTAATGAGCTTAGAACTTTAGATTCGACAACCTACGGAAAAGTTAAAACATATGAACAGTACTATTCACAAGCCCGTAAAGAAGTATTTGACCATTATACTGTTGTCTGGCGCCCCGTTGATAAAACGGATAATTATGTTAAAAGATGTGTGGCTGTTGGGGGAGATACACTCCAAATTATCAACGGAGAAGTTTATATAAATGGCAAACACCAAAAAACAATTCCTGGAAAACAGTTTGTATATTTTGTTCGCACCAATGGTATTCCTCTCAATTCAAAAGTGCTGCGCGAAATGGGTATTTACGACAGCGATATGACTTATGCTGGAGATGGAGTTTATATGCCACTTACCGAAGAAAATTATCAGAAAATAAAAAATTTCAGCAATGTAGTTGCCATCGAACCCATCTTTATGCCAAAGGGGGAATACGATCCTCGTGTATTTCCTAAGGATCCTAAATTTCGTTGGAACCAGGATAACTTTGGACCACTATATATCCCTAAAAAAGGCGATTCATTACGCATAACTACTCAAAATTTATCCCTTTACCATAGAATTATTGCACACTACGAAAAAAACAATGTAAAAGTTAAAAACGATACTATCTATATTAATGGAAAACCGACCGAATATTACCAGTTTAAAATGAACTATTACTTTATGATGGGCGATAACCGCCACAATTCGCTCGATTCTCGATTTTGGGGAATGGTACCAGAAGATCATATTATTGGTAAGCCAATTTTTATTTGGCTTTCTCTCAATCAGCACGAGTCATTCCTGAATAAAATCCGCTGGGAGAGGATGTTTAAAAGAGTAAAAAGTTAATTAAATGTATTATTTCGGCCTTAACTAAAAAAAGTGTTGTTTGCAAAACGTAAGCAGCACTTTTTTGTTTTAAATCACTAGAGAATAAATTTATCAATTATATGCCATGATCAAGTTAATTGAAGCACTAGAAGGTTTTTCGGGCGAAATATTAACCGACTCGAATACTATTACTGCCTATCAAACCGATGCTTCAGCATATAGCCAAAAACCACAAGCCGTCGTATACCCTAAAAACGAAAATGACATAAAATTACTTATTCAACTGGCAAATCGAACTCGGATACCTCTAATTCCAAGAGGAACAGGAACATCATTGGCTGGGCAAGTAGTAGGGAATGGTATTGTTGTAGATGTTTCACGTTTTTTAAACTCTATTTTAGAGATAAATACTGATGAAAAATATGTATGGGTTCAACCTGGAGTTATTCTTGAACAACTCAATAAATACTTAAAACAATACCAACTTTTCTTTGCTCCCGAAACATCAACTGCCAATAGATGTACAATTGGCGGAATGGTAGGAAATAATGCTTGTGGCGCACACTCGCTTATTTACGGTTCAACCCGCGATCACTTACTCGAAATTAAAGGTTTCTTAAGTGACGGTAGTTTTGTTCATTTTAAGCCACTTACTCCCGATGAATTTAACCAAAAATGTAAACTTTCAAATCTGGAAGGTAAAATTTATCAACAAGTATATCAAATTTTATCAGATCCTTTGGTTCAGAACGAAATAAATACTCAATATCCCGATCCCACATTAAAAAGGAGAAATACTGGTTACGCTCTCGATCAACTACTATCTAATTCTGTTTTTGGGCATCATGAACAACCTTTTAACTTCTGTAAACTTATTGCAGGTTCAGAAGGAACGCTCATGTTTATTACCCAAATAAAGCTGAATTTACTTCCGATCGAAGACAAAATTACAGGGCTATTATGTGCTCATTTCAATACGCTTGAAGATGCCATAAAAGCTAATCTTGTTACTCTGTCATATAAACCCGACGCCATTGAACTAATCGATAAAACCATTATAGAGTGTACCCAAAATAATCTTGAGCAACAAAAAAATCGTTTTTTTATACAAGGAAATCCAGCTGCTATCCTGCTTATCGAATTTTCCGATTTCAACCAAGCAGAAGTTATTGAACGTTCGAAAGCCTTGGCCGACAAATTACAAGAGGAAAAATTAGGGTATGCTTATCCTTTATTTTTCAATCCTGATATTACCAAAATTTGGGAACTAAGAAAAGCTGCTCTTGGCTTGCTTACCAATATCCCAGGAGATGCCAAACCGGTTTCATTGGTCGAGGATAATGCCGTTCCTGTAGAACGACTTTTAAATTATATTTATGAATTTAAAGCTTTACTTCAACAGTATAATCTCGAATGCGTTTTCCATGCCCATATTGCTACTGGCGAGTTGCATACAAGACCTGTCATTAATCTTAAAACAGAAGAAGGGCAGAAACTTTTTAGGAAAATTGGTACCGAAACAGCATATCTAGTAAAAAAATACCGAGGCTCAATTAGCGGCGAACACGGTGATGGACGATTACGAAGCGAGTTTATCCCCATCATCATAGGTGAAAAAAACTACCATTTGTGTAAAGAAATAAAAAAAATATGGGATCCTAATCATATTTTCAATCCAGGAAAAATTACAGATCCTGTAAGAATGGACGAAAATCTCCGGTATTCTGCAAACGAGATTACTCCCGAGATTGAGACCTATTTTGATTTTTCATCTACTCTTGGCCTAATAAGACACATCGAACAATGTAATGGTTCAGCCGATTGCCGTAAGCTTTCGGGCATGGGTGGAATTATGTGTCCTAGCTATCGTGCTACTTTCAACGAAAAAATGACCACTCGAGCAAGAGCTAATATTTTGCGCGAAAAATTTAAAATAGAAAAAGAGAATGCATTTCTCAGCGATGATGTAAAAGAAATTCTTAACGAATGCCTTTCCTGTAAAGGTTGCAAATCCGAGTGCCCATCGAACGTAGATATGACCAAACTTAAAGCTGAGTTCCTTCAGCATTATTACGATAAAAATGGGGTACCGTTAAGAAATTTATTGTTTTCGTATTTGCCAGTTATTTATAAAATAGCTTCATTTAATCCACAATGGTTCAATAGATTATCGAATAGTATAATTAGTAAATACCTGTTGCAAAAGATAGGTGTGTCAAACAAGAGAGGTCTACCCAAATTAGCAGAAAAACCTTTTAATAAGCTTTATGAAAATTCTAGTGGAAAAGAAAACTTAAACCAAAAAACAATTTGGCTTTTTGTTGATGAATTTACCTATTACCTTGAACCCCATTTAGCAATAGATGCAATTTATTTGCTCGAAAAATTAGAGCATAAGGTAAAGATACTTCCTTTCCATATAAGCGCTAGAACCTATCTTTCTAAAGGTTTAGTAAGGAAATCAAAAACAATAATTGAAAGAAACCTTAATGCTTTAAAGAAAGTATGGTATGGGGAGCCCATAGTGGGAATTGAACCTTCGGCAATACTAACATTCCGGGACGAATATATTGATCTAACAAGAGGACAATTAAAGGAATTTGCAATAGAAGTTTCTCAAAACACCTTTTTGATAGAAGAATATCTTGCCCAATTTTACAAAAATCATCCACACATTAATCAACATTTTCACGAACAAAGCATGGACATATACATACATGCCCACTGTTATCAGAAAAGCCTATCGAAAACTGAGGCTATAGTTCAAATGCTAAGCATCCCACCGAACTATAAGCCCCACTTGCTAAATACCGATTGCTGTGGTATGGCAGGCTCGTTTGGGTACGAAGCAGAACATTACGATTTATCGATTAAAATAGGGGAGTTAAGTGTTTTTCCAACTGTTAGAAAATATAATCAGGAAACTATTGCTGTCCCGGGTACAAGCTGTCGTCAACAAATACTCGATAACACAGGAATAAAAACATATCATCCAATTGAAATTTTAAGAAAAGCCATCCGATAGTTTACAAATGTAACAAATCAAAATCTATTCATTTATTAATAAAAAATTAGTATAATTATATATCTATAAACCAGATATTTATATTAATTAAAATAAAGTAGAATTTAAG
>JAOAFU010000173.1 GCA_026416115.1 Bacteroidales bacterium
CTTATGATATTATTAAGCTCGCTAATTTTATTATCGATGGTCGAGAGGTAGGCAATTTTGGGGTTAGGGATCCGGGCAAGCTGATAAATCGATTCCGACTCAACTTTACCCGTTAGGGTATCGGTACGCGAGGTCGATCGGTTGACACGTGCAGTTTCGATAGTTGGCTGTCGTTCTATCTCTTTCATGATTTCCAAGCGTTCGGTCTCAAGGTTTCTGAGTTGTTGTTTTAGGTCGGCTATTTGTTGCTGAATTTCGCCGGTTTTCTGCGGCATTATCTTGTTTAGCTTATTTTGAAGGTACTCGTGTTTGGCTATTTCGATATCCTCTTTAAAAATTATTTGATCCATGATTACCGAGCCAATTATGGCTATTATTATTCCAATCATGGAACGAAATACAATATTTAGTATAGTAATTTTTAAGCTCATCGTAATCTGGCGTTCGATTTGAATAATTATCAATATCATCACCAACATGCCAATTAAGGACATCCAAAAGTTACCGTGCATATATCGATTAACAAACGAGAAACCAATAAATCCCCATACGAACATCACAATAAGCATGGCCGAAAACATTTTTCTTACATGCTTTCTGCTCATCTCGCTGCTTTGCCTTATCATTTCGTAGTTTGCACCTGTAAAGTAACATCCTAGATATAACCACCAGTCTTCTTTTAAGTATTTTAATTTCATAGGTAATATTTTTTAAGGTTTAGAGTATTTTTTTATTAAGAATTTCTGAATCGGATATGGCCGTCAGCCCTTTAAGAAAGCCTCGGGTGTACGAATAAATCATTCGCATGGGCATCCCTTCGTTATTGTCGAGGTCCTTGTTCAGCTGATGGATCTGTGCCTGTAATCCTTCGATAAATTGTTTACGGGTATTAAGCTGTTCGACCATATCAATAAGTCCTGCACGACTTCTCGACTCTATATGATAGCTTAAATTGTTCAGCTCTAAATTATAATAGTTTGCAGCTTGGGTAAGAAGGATCTTTAGCTCACTTTTAAGCATTTCGATGCCTTCGTTCTTAAATTTTTCGTCCTCATTCACTAAGGCATCCTGGTAACCACGTGTCTCAAAATCTTGCCGTATAAATTGATAAACTTCGTTGATGGTCACGACAGTAGGTTCGTTCGAAATTTTTAGCATGCTTTCATCTTCATCTTTTACAAAAATTTCTTTTGGAATTTCAGGTGTTTGCTGATTGTTTTGTGCATCCTCTTTTTTACCAAAAAGTTTGTTTAGAAAACCCATAGTTTTAAAATTTTAGATGTTTATAACCGGTATAGTATAAAGTTTATGTCCTTCCTTATGACAACGCTCGCAAAGCGTAATAAGTACATCCTCGGGATAATCCCAGGGTTTGGCATACTGATTAAGTCGGCTGTAAAAATAGTACTGCCGATGGTGTACCTGTAGTTTTTCGGTCGATTTACAAATAACACACTTTTCCCCATCGCGCTCGATGATTTCTTTTCGCTTAATGAGCCATCGTACATCTCTGAGCGAATCGGAGTAGGGATTATGCAAACAATATTTGTGTTTTGTAATGTTTAGTTTACCAAAGTCCGTCATAGTATTCTCAAATTTACATGCAAGTTTACAGTACTAATGTGCAGCCTATTTTCACAATAAAATATTTAGTTGATAAAAAAATATCTAACGTGCAATTTATTGTTTTTTTTGGTAATATTCAATACATTTACAAGAGGTAAGCATAGGTGTATGGAAAAAGTTCGTATTAATCGGGGATCAAGATTTGCTATTCTAGTGGCTATATTTGGTATAGTTCTTACAATTGCTCAGTTTATTTTTTGGAATATCATTTTAAAACAGGTTGCATATCGCAATGTTCAGCGACAGGCACTAAGTTTGGCTGGCGATATCTCTTCGCGGGTAAGTTTGTTTTTTCGCGATGCATATGTAATTACGCAAACCTATGCTTTAAACTTTCTAGAGTTTAAGCAAATGAAAGTTCCTCGTTTCCAGGCCTATCATTTTTTAAAGAGTTCTTTGCCTAATCACCCCAATTTTCTCGCGCTTTGGACACAGTGGGAACCAAATGCTTACGATGGAAAAGATGCACTTTTTGCCAACGATGGATTTCACGATTCCAGGGGTCATTTTTCGGCCTCTTATTTCTTGTGCGATAAGGGTATTTGTACCGAACTAAATGATACCAGTTTTTATTCGGCCGATTTTTATCTCATACCCCGTAAATTACGTAAGCCTGTCTTACTCGACCCATATCATTATCAATATTTAGGCAATTCGAAAATTTATTACGAAACTTCGCTCGTATATCCTATTATCGAGAACGAGACCTTTTTGGGTGTTATGGCCGTTGATATCGATCTTTTTGCCTTTCCTACCATTTTTAAAGATTTTGAAATTTTTCACGGGAACATGGCTATTATTTCAAATAATGGAACTATTGTTTACCACTCCGATACTGCCTATTTTAACGATAATATTTACGAGTATTGTAAAGGGATGTCGATAAGTCTAAAAGATAGCTTTAGCCTCGAAAAACCTTTTCATTTTAATGGAAGCTTAACTGATGATAAACAAGAGTACTTTTTTTATTTTTTTCCCATCAACGAAAAATTTATGGCAGCACCATGGTATGTTATGGTGCAGTTTTCGAAAAAAGAAATTCTTGCAGAGTTTCGAAAGCTAATATTAATTGCGTTAATATTTACAACAGCATCGGTTTTTCTAATCGTATACTTGATATATAACATTATCGATCGACGCCGAAACGAAAAGGCTTTGATAGAAGCCTTTGAAGAGGTTTCTCGAAGTCGGAACCAACTCCAGAAAATCCATTACGAATTGGAGCGCAATCATCAACTTCTAACCTCGATGTTTAACCAAACATTTACCTATGTTTGCTTACTGACTCCCGAGGGGGTAATGCTCAAAGCCAATCAAACTATTCTCGATTTTTTGGGAGTAGCGGAACATGAACTTGCAGGAAAGTTCTTTCACTCGCTCCCATGTTGGCAGCATTCGATAGAAATGAGGGATAAAGTAAAAGATGCTCTTCGGAAATCGGCCAAGGGCGAGAATGTGGTTTCAGAAGTGACCCTTTTGGGCAAAGAAGGCAAGTACTTCCATTTAATATTATCCGTACGTCCGATATACGACAAGAGCAAAGAAAAAGTAATTTACCTGATGCCCGAGGGTATCGATATTACAAGTATTAAAGAGGCCGAAGCTCAACTGCTCATGTATCAGAACCATCTCGAAGAGCTTGTAAATAAGCGAACACAAGAAGTATTGCAGTTAAACGATGAGCTGGTTGCAACAAACGAAGAGCTGAAAGCAACTAACGAAAATCTTAATGAAAAAAATCGAGAGCTTGAAGATGCCCTTGCTAAATTGCATCAAGCTCAGGAAAGGCTTATTGTAAACGAAAAAATGGCCTCGCTTGGTATATTTACTGCAGGTATTGCGCACGAAATTAACAATCCCCTTAATTATATCTCGGCAAGTATTCCACAACTTTTTGAATGTTTCGAACAAGTTAAAGATAAGATGGTGGAGCAAACTCCAGAGATTTGTGCTTCGTATCAAAAATATGAAAAACTTAAAAGCAATATAGAACTTGGTCTTGCCCGAATAACAGATATTATCGCCAGCCTTAGAAATTATTCTTATTCCCCCAATGAAAATTTTGTAGAATATAATATTTTGCAGTGCATTTACGATGCAAAAACTCTACTTTTTAACAAGCATAAAAACCGAATTACTTTCGTCGAAAACTTCGAATCCATACCCGAGATAAAATGCATACCTGGCAAAATAAACCAAATGTTTGTCAACCTATTCTCAAATGCTATCGACGCAATCGACGGTGATGGTACCATTACAGTCAATATCCATAATATCAACAATAAAAAAATAGAAATTGAGGTCAAAGATACCGGATGTGGCATTAAAGATAAAGATTTACCAAAAGTTTTCGATCCTTTCTTTACTACAAAAACAGTAGGTGTAGGGGTAGGATTAGGGCTTTATATTGTTTACAGTATAGTTGAACAGCATCATGGAAAAATCTCGATACATTCTATCGAAGGTAAAGGCACAACAGTGAAAATTATTTTACCTATTCGTTAGAATTTGTAAAGAGGTTTTTAATCGTTTGAATTACTAATTCTTTCTTCCAGGGTTTGTTTATATAGCCATCTATTAATTTTTTTTCTATAATTATCTCATAACCAATGTAACCGCTTAAAATAATACACTTGATATTAGGGAAAAATTGTTTTATTTCTTTTATCAGATCCATCCCATTCATCTCGGGCATTTTGTAGTCGGTTACCACAACATCTATGTTATTTTTCTTAAGTATCTGCAATGCTTCCTTGCCCGATGTTGATGTCGTGATCTCGAACTCTCTATGAAATGTCATCTGGAATAGCTCAAGATTGGTCAAGTCATCGTCGACATATAGTACACGAATTTTTCTATTGCTTGTCATTGAATTATTTAAATCTTAATTCTTAAAATTAATAATTTAAATTGAGAATAAGTTTTCTCACAATGATTTATTTTTGTATAACATCAGAAATAAAAAGTGGTTTTTATGCCTGTAAACAAAAATGCATTAATACGTTATCTTGCCCTCGATGCTTGTTTTCGTAACACGGGTCGTAATTACGATATCGACGATTTGGTTGAGGCTTGCAATAATGCCCTTGACGAGTTTGCACAAATTAAAGGGGTAAGTAAACGACAAATTTATGACGACATCCGTTTTATGGAAAGCTCACAAGGTTGGTCGATACCTCTCGAGAGGATTAAAGAGGGTAAAAAAACATACTATCGTTATAGCGATACTCGATTTTCGATTAATAATTTTCCTCTAAGACCCGATGAGCTTCTTAAGGTAAAGGCTGCTATCGAAGTGCTTACCCGTTTCGTGGGATTGCCACAATTCGAATGGGTATACGAGATTTTACCTATATTGAATCATAAGCTCAAAATAGTACCTTCACGACCAGTAATAGAA
>JAOAFU010000247.1 GCA_026416115.1 Bacteroidales bacterium
AAATCAACATATATCCACTGCGGATCGCTGAAGGCGCTCGACCAGCGAGTTGCTGTATTACCATCAACGGCAGCACTACCAGGGTATGCATCCGACTCGGTGGATGAAACGGTAGTGGGCTTGTTTAACGCCACGTTCGACAAAGCAGAAGCAGGTGTACCATAAACTTCCAGCTCGAATATAGAATAGCCCCATTGGGTACCACGAGCAGTACAGTATATGCGGACATAGCGACCTGTGCCAGAGAGCCCTGTCAGATCATTAACTAAAGCCGTATTGCCTGTAACCGTCCTGATGGTTGTCCATGTAGAAGCATTGGTTGAGACTTGAACCTGATAATCGCGACCGTAAGCGGCTTCCCAGGTAATTTTAACCTGGCTAACGTTGTAATTTGCACCTAAATCAACATATATCCACTGCGGATCGCTGAAGGCGCTTGACCAGCGAGTTGCTGGGTTACCATCAACCGCAGCACTGCCAGGATAAGTTGCCGACTCGGTTGAAGAAACAGTAACAGGCTTATTTAGTGCCAAGTTCGAAGGATTGTTATTAGAACCACCTGCAACATATTTATATAGAGTGCGGGCTGGAACGCTGAAAGAGGCCACTTGTGTACCATTTCGATATACCGTGCAAGTTTGTGCACTTGCCGAAGGATTATAAATAACATAAGTTGTGACACCAGTTGTTGAATTGTAGAATGCAGCGCTAGTAGGGATAGTCATGTAATAATCGGATTGGTAGAGACCGAGATTTTGCAATGCATGAGCGTAATAATAGGTTTGTCCCGCCTCGACATTCTGACGCATAAAATTGCTTTCTTCGGCATTGGTAGAATTCCAATAGGTATCCATTCTTTGTGTTACATAAGCAGGGTCGAAAAGGGCCCGCCAGGCCAGTAAAACATGCCCCCAATCGCCAATTTCGGCTTCGGTTGTTTCGCCTCCATCGGAGATAGCCGTGTTTCCATTAGCAACGTAAAAAGCCTGCATTTCGTTTTTTAGATTGTTATAGAAAGTGATAGCCCTTGCGGGGGTAAATCCCTGATTAAAATAGTGAAATCCCGGGCTAATAGGCAGCATTTGAATACCTGCAATCCATTGGGGATCGACGCCAAAATAGGTTCCGTATACATATCCACCAGGCCACATTATACCAACTACCTGTCGAGCATTGCGATATGCAGCAGGCCAAACATCGTTATTGACATCGAACCAGTACTCTAATGTTGCACGAGCTTCGTAGAAATAACCAAAAGCACCAACATCGCGCATGGCCGTATTACCTAAAATAGAACCAAGGAAATATAAGGCATGCCAGCTTTGCATAGCTTCGGAAGACGACTCCTGGTTATTGCCCGATGGAGAAGACAAGCCCCCAGCATACGAATGTCCCATCCAAGGATCGAAAGTACGTAGGAAGGGGAAATTCGTATCATTACGATCCCAATTAGCATATTGTTTTGCAATCATCGTTAGAATTCCCGAATACTGACTTATAAAATCGGGGTCGGCCATGGCACACAATGCAGCAGCCTGAATAAAATATCCATAATGGAAGTGGTTGTCTGTAAACATGCCTGAATAGTAGCTTTCGTTAAATCCAATTAATCCCTTCCACTTGGGGTACCAAGCAAAATATCTCTCTTGTTCTCCAGGTGTATAGACGAACCAGTTACTAAGAGAATTTTTCAAAGTAGTTAGCAGAAAGTTATACTCGCTATGACCGGTTTCTTTAGCAAAAAGCATCATTTTGGCTAATCGAACTAGGTCTTTTCCACCCCAGTAGGTGTCGGCAGCACCATATGGTGTTGGTTGACTTCGAATAGTATTGGCATAATTGGTAATAATTGTACTCATCTTAGCAGGATCGTATGTGTTAGCCACCCCTGCTTGGCTAACAGGTGCAGGATAATTGGGCAAAATACCATTCATTCGGTAGGTAAAAGTAAAAGAATTGCCCGTAGCCATTCTCAGTAGTCCCCGCGATTGGGAGAAGGTTATACCATTGTATGCTACATTCGATGAAAGAGCGGTACGATAATGATGAGGTAAAAAACCCTGCATAACAGTATTTAGGGTAGCACCACGCAGGTTGGTTGTCGTAAGACTCCAAGTGGTTGATAAAGTACCCTGAGCAGGATTGTAACTCCAGGAAACTGTCGTATTGGTGGGTTTTACATAGGCGTTTGCATGCATGGTTGCAGCTGCAGCAGCATTTGGCAGAGCCGAAATTACCACATAGTTAGTACCCGCAGCAAGATTTAAAGTCAACAAATTACCTGTTGTCCCTCCCTGTGTAACGGTAGAACCTGGAGGTAAATGTACACCATAATAGGTATCCCAATAGCGAATTACAAAATACTCGCCCGTAAATGGAAAAGTAATATTAGCACCACTCGCATTCATGTAGGTGGCACCATGATAACATTCGATTTGGGGAGTAAAACCAACACAATTGAACCATACAAAAGGAATCCCATGGGCAGTAGTAAATAATACATACTTGTTATTTATATCCTGGTAGGTTTTTACTTCAACAGCCCAATCGCTCCAATTGGTAGCAATAGAACGTACAGGTGCAAAACCACTACCTTTAAGAACTACAGGATAATCGAGCATTAAATCATTTCCTGCGGTATTCCATTTCCATGGGTTATAAATATTGATCCCTTCAACTGCCGGATCAACCACTAATGGCATAGCCCACAAACGACCACCTAACTGATCATTTTCGTCGTAAATAATATTGGTCCACCAATCGTTGGTTGGTATGGGCCGAGTTTCACCCGGCGCTACACGAATATCGGCATTTTGAGAAAATGTAGTAAAAAAGCCCGAATTTTCATGGGTTGGAGGATACGATGCATAGCTTCCTGCCCCTACAGTAATGACACTTTGGGCATTAATTTGACCTGTACATAGAATAAAAAAAACTGCAAAGGCACTTCTATTACACCAGCGCAGTAGGTTAGTAAGTAGTGTTTTCATAATAAATTAAATTGAATTGGTTAGCAAAACCAAAAATATGCTCAATATCAGCGAATTAGTATCGGTACTAGCCCTAAAAAAATACAGCAATCATACCAGTTTTGTACCACAAAAAATGGTATATACCATTCGATATTTTATACAAAATATTGAAAAACAAATAATTAAACAATAAGCGGGTATTCATTAAGGAAATTTTTACAACAAGATTTCGCGTTTGCTGTTTATAAAAGAAAACGACATGATGTACACACTTCTTCTACAATCTCATTCATTATTGCGTTATGCATTGTTAATTTTCATAGTTGCAACCCTAATTAAAGCCTTCTGGGGATTAAGAAATAACTTAGTTTTCGATAGAATAGCCGATAAACTAAGCTTTTTTACGGTACTTGCCGCACATTTACAATTTTTGACAGGTATTATTCTCTATTGGATAAGTCCAATTCTGAAGTGGGGTCGAAGCTATTCGGGAAGTTGGATGAGCGATACTTTTCTTCGATACTGGATGCTCGAACATTTAGTAGGAATGCTCGTAGCCATTGTATTTATTACGCTTGGACGAATACTTACCAAAAAAACATCCATCGACGTTCAGAAATACAAGCGATTATTTTTATTTTTTCTGCTTGCCCTCATCTTAATAATTATAATGATTCCCTGGCCATTTCGCCCTGTTATTGGAAGAAGCTGGTTTTAATCTTAAAGGGTATAAAACCATAAACTTCATGTTTCGCCTTACTTAAGGAAAAGTTTGATAATTACTTGTTTCACATACTTTCAGTTAAAGGGGAAGTATATTCTTATCAAACTACAACATTATTTCAACTTTTTCGGATAAAGCTTTTTTTATTCTGATTTCTTAAATTAAAATACGAATCATCAAATTCTCGGTAATAAATGTATTAGTGATATTGTAATAAAAAGAAAAAAGTAAAAATACAAATTACAAATATTGAAATGAGCGAATAGGTAACATTACATACATGTATAATCAATGGGTCAAAAACCTATAAAAGATGATTCTTCATTAAATTACCTCTAAGCAAAATAAATTATTGATAAACAGCAAAATATTTATTGGACATGTAACGTTTTGTGGATGTTTAAATATTTTTCACATCATTCGATATTTATAAATGTTTAACTTTGGCGCATAACATTTAAAGTAATGAACAGAATTGTATTTTTAATCCTGGTCTTAATCTTACTAATTCCATATAGCTATTCGGCAAAGAGTAACGAGGATAATCTGCTTGAGGTACTGAAGACTGAGCTCAAAAGAGAATTTGAGGTATACTCTAAACAACCCATTCCCTGTTATTATCTCGAATATCGTGTAGAGGAGATAAAAAGTGGAGAAATCGAGTACTCGTTTGGTAGTTTAGTAGAAGATGATACCGATAGCATGAGAGTACTCAGCGTCATAAGTCGTGTTGGAGACTATCGTCTGGATAATACACACGAAGTCGATAAGAAAGGTAGCATCTACAACCCATTTTCTTTCTCGTTACCCATAGAGAATAACGAAAAGGCCATAAGGTTAATTCTTTGGAAAGCTACACAATATGCAGTGCGCGATGCCATTAATACATATAATCAGGTACAGACAGCATTGAAAGAGCCGACCGACATACCCGATTTTTCGAAAGAGTCGATATCAACCTATTATGTTGCTCCACAAAATTACAAGCCTTTTGCAAAAGATGAATGGTTGAGCAGATTAAAGAAATACACGGGACGTTTTGTAGATAATGAAAATATTATCCGTGCCGATGCCAATCTTAGCTATAAATACTATCGCAAATATCTTGTAAACTCAGAAGGTAGCAGTGTTGTCCAAAACCTTTCCTATATTCAGCTTCAAATTCTATTGGTAGGTAAAACCAATGAAGGGGGTACACCATTAGTTTTGTCGTATCATGCTTTTGATTTCGATAGTTTACCATCCGATACCCAGATTGAAGCCGACATACAACGTATAGCCGAACTACAGAATCAGCTCAAAAATGCACCACAGGCCGAAGCATACGCGGGTCCAGCAATTTTATCACCTGCTGCTGCAGCTGTATTTTTTCACGAAATTTTTGGACACCGAATCGAAGGACACCGATTAAAATACAGCTTCGACAGCCAAACTTTCAAAACGCAGGTCGGTAATCGTGTTTTACCAAAATATGTTAACATCTACTCCGATCCCACCCTACGGTACTATAACGGAAAAGCCATGTTTGGATATTATCCTTATGATGACCAGGGTGTAGCATCGCAACGTGTAACAATTGTAGAAGAAGGAATACTGAAGAATTTTCTCATGTCGCGAACACCAATTGCCGGATTTAGTCAATCAAACGGACATGGACGTTCTCAAATAGGAAAAATGCCGGTTTCGCGCCAGTCAAACCTTATTGTAGAGGCCCGTAAAACTTATACTGAAAAAGAATTACGTAAAAAACTTATTGCCGAATGTAAAAAACAAAAAAAGAGTTATGGACTTTACTTCAAAGAAGTAATTGGAGGTTTTACTCAAACTTCGCGATATAGCCCCAACGTTTTTAACGTAACCCCAACAGTTGTTTACAAAGTATACACCGATGGTCGACCCGATGAATTAGTTAAAGGGGTTGACTTTATTGGCACCCCTTTAGCCATTTTTTCTGAAATTGAAGCCATGGGAGATGAACCTGGTGTTTTTACTGGATATTGCGGAGCAGAATCGGGTAGTATTCCTGTTACAGCTACATCGCCCGCTTTGATGATAAAGAAAATTGAAACTCAGAAAAAACCTGAAGGTTTCAATCCTGCTCCCATTTTGAGCAGACCTAGATAAAATAAAGGAATTATAAGATGTTAAGAAAAACTAGTAAATTTAAGACACTCATATTGCTCCAATCGCTTTTAGCGTTGGGCATGTGCAAAAAAATTAACGCGACAACACCAGATAGCTTAATTTTTAGAGCTATTGTTGATGAGGTAGAACGCAATATGCGAGAAATTCAGTATAAAGATTATGCACGGCCTTTTTACATAAGTTTTACACTCGAAGATATTCACACTGTATATGTTGATGCATCGTTTGGAGCTATTATAAATAGTAATGAAAAACGCGACCGCAGTTGGGCCAACAGGGTACTCTGCGGAAGCTATCAACTCAACGATGAAAATTATTACGATGCTACCCGAACAAAAGCCTCGGGAGATGGAACTCTTTCATTGCCTCTCGATAACGATTATTGGGGAATTAGACGTGCCCTTTGGTTAATAATTAACAATACCTACAAGTCGGCTGCTCAAACCTATCAGAATAAAATTGAAGCCCTTAAAGAAAAAAACTTTCCACACGATTCGCTTGAGATCCCCGATTTTTCAAAAGCTCCTACGGTAAGTATTCAACTCGATTCTAAAATAAAGGTAGTTCCCATCGATTCGGTTAAGGAGCTGGTTCGATCTCTATCGAGTTTATTTACAGACAAGAAAAATATTAGCTTTTCGAATGTCTCGTATTTTCAGATTCATGCCAAAATATACTTTTATAGTTCAGAGGGTAGTCGAATTATCTTTCCAATCGACTATACTGTACTTAATGTAGGTATTTTAGGAGAGTATGGGTCGGAAACAGTATCGGATGCCCTTACAATCGTTGAACGAGATGCAGCAAAAGTTTTTGCAAAAAAAACTCTGATAACCAATAGTTTAGACAGTTTGTACCGAAATCTTGAAAAAAAAGCGAGTGCAACCTATGTAAAAGAAAATTACTACGGACCGGTCTTATTCATATACCAAGCAGCAGCACAGGCATGGCTACAAACTCTTTTCGGTTATCCCGATAATCTTTTCGCCTATCGCGAACCGCTCTACAACACTTCAAACAAGACGCTATATTACGGCCAAAACATGAATAGTTTAGAAACAAAGATCAATAAATCGGTTATTGATAAAAATATAAGTATCTACGATTTGGCAAAACTTACCAGTTGGGATGGTAACGATTTATTGGGATATTACCCAGTAGATGCTGAGGGAGTAATACCCACTGATACACTTAAACTGATTGAAAACGGTGTATTAAAAACTCTTTACAACGGACGAACACCAACACGTAATGTCCCATACTCGAATGGACATATGCGTTTTACATTTATCAACGGAGCCCTTACTTCCGGCTTAGGACCCGCAAATATCCTGATACAAGCTAATCAGACTTATAGCGAAGAACAGCTTAAAAAACAGTTACTCCAGAAAGCACGGGAACAAGGACTTGACTATGCCTATATTGTTCGCCCCAGTTTATCTGGCAATTTAATTTCGAGTCTAAATCTTTATCAGGTAAATGTAGAGACAGGTAACGAAAAGCTGGTACGAGGAGCTATGTTAAAACCCCTAACTATTAATACACTTCGAAAAAAAATCATGGTTTCCACTAAGAAATATGTGTATAACGGATTTTTAAACGAATCGCTTTTAAACATTGACGGAAGCAGTAGCATTTCTCAAAACAGCATACCCGATGGGACTCCAGTTACTGTTATTTGTCCCTCTGCTATCTTACTCGACGATATAGAATTGACCTTTTACAATAAATCGCTTATCGACGAAAAACCGCTAGTTCCAAGGCCTTAAAACATGTTTATGCTGTGAGTAAGCGATTGATTTCGCATATTAACTGCTCTGTTGTAAAAGGCTTGGCCAGTATACCATTTGCACCCAATTGATAAGCTACGCGCAGATGATCGCTGGCGCTGATACGTCCGCCACCTGAAATAGCGATGATTTTAATCTCAGGATTCTTTTCTCGTACCGTACAAATAACCTCAATTCCATCGCTATCGGGCATAATAATATCTGTGATAATTAAATGAGGTTTATGTGAACGGAGTACTTTTAGCGCCTCCATACCACTTGAAGCTGTTGTTGTACGAAAACCCTCCAACTCCAGAGCCAGTTTAAGTCCCTCTCTTACCATTGGCTCGTCATCGACCACCAAAATCTCATAAGCCATTTTTCCAACTATTTAAATATTAATACATTACCTCGCTGGCAAATATACATAAAATGTTGTTCCTTCACCCACTTTTGTATCGAAGAAAATTTCCCCACCGTAATCCTTCACAATTCCTTGTACAATAGACAAGCCTAAACCTGTACCCTCTCCCACCTGCTTTGTTGTGAAAAAAGGATCGAAAATACGAGAGCGGATACTCTCTTCTATACCACATCCTGTATCCTTTACACAAAGGCATATCCAATCGTGACCTGTGTCTTGTTTCTCCCCCGAAGGATATTCAATATAAGATTTCCGATGAAGTTCAACCGTAAGATTTCCATGCCCTTGCATGGCATCCTGCGCATTGGTACAAAGATTCATTATAATTTGATGGATGTGGGTGGGATTTGCTAATGTAAATCCGCAATCATCTATATTTTCTTTAATTGTAATGGTTGCAGGAAAAGTATTTTTAATAAGTTTGAGAGTCTCTTTGATTACAGTATGTACAGCCAAAGGTGCTTTTTCTTCAGTACCAGGTCTGCTGAAAGAAAGTATCTGTTGAATAAGCTCTTTAGCCCTGTTTTGCGATTCGTAAATCTTGCCTACTAATTCATGCTCAAAACTCTGCGATGGAACACGTTTAAGCAATACTTCGGTATAAATCTGCATACCCATCAGAATGTTGTTAAAATCATGGGCAATCCCTCCAGCAAGTGTTCCTATAGCCTGAAGCTTCTGCGAATGCCGTAGCTTATCTTCTAACTTTAATAACTCAGACATATCGCGTTTTACAGCAACAAAATTGATAACTTGACCTTCATTATTCTTCACGGGTGTAATGACCATATATTCGGTATAAAGCTCACCATCTTTTCGCTTGTTAATAATGGTACCCTCCCAGTTAACTCCATGCAAAATATTATTCCACATCCCCTTATAAAATTCCTTAGAATGGACACCCGAGCGAAAAATACTCATATTTTTTCCTAACAATTCCGAACCCAAGTAACCCGTCATTTTCTCAAGAGCTGGATTAGAGTATATGATATAGCCTCGGGTATCAGTAATTACTATTGCTTCCGAAATTTGACCAAAAGCTGTTAGTAATCGTTTAATATCGTTTTCGATCTGCTTCTTTTCGGTAATATTTTGAATAATGCCATCGTAAAAAAGCATTTCGTCGGAGGTATCGTAAAAAATATGAGCAGTATCTTCGAGCCAGTATGTTTTACCTTCGGGCGTTATGAAGGAAAACTCATAACGGAATGTAGATTTTTTATGCTTTATAGCAGATTGTAACAACGACTCATATTCAGAAGGATACTGAAATAGATCTCTTGCCATTTTACCCTGCAACTCCTCGCCTGTTTTATACCCAAAAAGATGTGCAAGAAAATGATTTGCAAAAACTATCTCGCCGGTAGCAATAATACGATATATTCCAACTGGTGCCTGATCGATAATAAATCTAAATTTTTCTTCTGTAATCTCTAGCGAACGCCGAAGTCTTCTTTTTTCTGAGTCGTCTTCGAGATAAACTAAGTACCCCCCTTCTTTTTCAAATATATAATGTTCCTTTATATATAGAAATCCCGAGTCATTTTTTCTCCAGTAACTTTCAATTACGAATTCGTCCTCCTGTCTTTTATCGGGTAAAATTTGATTTGCGGAATCTACAATCCGGTAAGAATTATTAAAAAAATTCAACCCAACCAACTCCTCTGCACTTAATCCCAGAAGATGCTGGAATGAGTGGTTGTACAAAAGCAATTGCCCTTCGTTACTAATCTGTATTAAGGGTACAGGTAAAATATTAATAATATTTTTATCTACCCTGGACACTTTATTTCCCAAACTATTTTTTATAACGCGTGATAGCATAATTCAATCATTCAGGAGATTCTCTTAATCAAGATTATCAACACGTAATCTTTAACCTCTATTAATCAGGTATTTACTTTTATGTACAAATATAATCGTACAATTAGAATTTTGCTTGGAATTTTGAAAAATATTGATGAACAATAATTTTTTGGTGACTAACGGTAAAAAAGAGTTGACAAAGGTAACGGTTAAACTATACGACCGGGATTTTAATAAGCTCGAGTATTTCGCATTTTTCGGTTAATAATTTGTTTGAATCTGTAATGTTTTTGAAAAAATACGACGAAGAATTAAATGGTACAGCTTTAAGTACAAAGTTAAAACGGTTGAGTACAGTACAATAATCGAAATCGCTAGCTGGTGAATGAAGCTGATTCTCGGGAAGAAACAAACGACGTCCGCTTGTGCTTTTAAGATTATTAATCTGCTGATCGATTGGTATTTTTTGGCCTAGGATCAAACTTTTTATATACTCGGCACATAAAGTATCTTCTTCGGTTGGATATCGAGCTGCATAACCCATGCAAACAAGCGAAACAACATCGGGTTGTTGCTGAATAATATATTTAGCAATTGCAGAAGCATTTACAAAGCTGCCTGTTATAACTTCCTGAGCCGATATTGCAGCTCTTACCAATCCTTGGGTACCTGCCGAAGTTGTATGCATTATTATTTTTCCATTCAAGTTGGCAGAAAGTATATGAGTTGGACTATTTCCGTAGTCAAACCCTGGTGGTATGCGTTCATTTCTTTCTCCAACCAGTACAAATTCGTTATTAAGTTTTTTAAAATTATAAGCTACGTTAATATCGGAAGTAACATAATATTTTTCAATTCCTTTCTCGACAATATAGCAAGCAAGCGAAAAAGCCCTAAACACATCGATTACAACTGTTAAGCCAGTTGCTTGGGATGCCCCCTCGAGAAGTTGTAGAATTCTAATATCCATGCAAAACAAAATTAAGACTAGAGTGGATAAAAATAAACATTTCAGCACGCAAACAAAACTCCATATTTAGCATATTTTAACTAATTAAAAGTCAATAAAGTACGGTTCAAGATCAAAGGGGATGATGATTAGATAAAATGAGAAGGTCAAAATACAATATAATCTTCAGGATTGACTGGTTGACCATTGTACCATAGCTCGAAATGCAGGTGTGGACCTGTAGTAATTTCGCCCGAATTGCCGACTATAGCAATAGGTTCGCCGGCCAAAACCCTTGTGCCGGTTGTCTTTAATAGCTCGGCGTTATGTTTATAGACCGAAATCATATTGTTGCTATGCTGAATTTGTATTACATAACCTGTTTCGAGTGTCCACGAAGCTAAAACAACTGTACCATCGAGTACAGATTTAATCACTTCGTTCGGGCCAGCCACAATATCAATACCATAGTGTCCCATGTTGGGATTAAACTTATTAGTGATTACGCCCTTGAGGGGTGTAAAAAAATATAACTGAGAAGTAGGTTTATTAACCGAAATGCCTCTTCGATCGCCCGAAAAAACATTAAATTGTTCGGCTTCGACTTCTTTACGCAGTAGCGAATCGGTTTTTGATTTGGTAAACTGAATATTTTTAGCCCTGAGACTGTCTTTTTTTTCAACCATTTTATAGGCTGTATCACGCCCCAGAAGAATATTTTGAATATTTGCAAAATAATTGTCCCTAATTTTTATTGCATGTTCGAGTGAATCGAGCTTAAGAGCATTCATAACAATTTCTCTTTTCTCCTGGCTGGTAGGATATCCGGGAATAAATTCTCGAACCGAAGTATAAGCTATGAGAATAAAGGTAAGTGTAACCAAAATAAATCCCAAAGCACCTAAAACCCATAATAAGTTAAATCCCTTAAGTCGTAACGACCCTACCTCTTCAAAGGTATTGTCGTTGTATATAATCAGTCGATATCGATCGCTAAGTCGATCGGCCAACGAGCGTCGAGGTTTACTCATGTAGTTGTATTTATTGCAACAAATTTAAACTCAAAAAATGGCATTAAAAAAATTATCTTTTTAAAAGAATTTAAAAAATATTAATGCGAGACTGCTTTTACAACTACAGGTTGGCTACGCCATAATCCGTGTTTTGTGCAGTACGACAGGGCTGTAAGATTCATACTTACTTGAGGCATAATCATTGTGTATTCGACCTCAATATTTCCGGGCTGACTTGGTAAAATACCTGGATAAAATCGAGTTTCTGTTAATAAAGTCTCCCGGTTCCAAAGCTGAATATACGATATATGATGGTCGGCTTCGTGAGGATGAGTATACTCATTCCCTATTCGAATCTTAATTTTAAATAACTCTCCTACTCCAACCTGAGTATCGCAATGAATTACAGGTGTGTGCCTATCGAAATAATCCTTTTGCAGCTCATTTTTTGCTTCCCCAAAATCGGTTGGTGAAAATATCGTCGGCATAACTTTTCTGTGTTTATTGTTGTTGACAAAAATATTAATTTATAATGTACATTATAGTCTAATCCATAAAGCAATCTAAAACAACATTTCTCCAAATTAACTGAATTAATCTATGGTGCTCTTATGTAAATAAAAAATTTTAAAGACAAAAATAAGATTTTCTCTTATACAATACAGGTAATCCAAATACCTTATTGTATTGTTCTTCAGATATGCCGAAAAAATTCCTAATTAGCTAACAAAATTTTAGAAAAGCAAAAAACACAGCTATAGAAATTTTACTTTAACTGTCCAACTTATGTGTAAATAATATTCATCATATTTTTTTACTTTCGCAAAAAGAAATTGATCCTTGAACATGCAACAAACACATGTAAAAATTATTGCCAATCAGCTTCAACTCACTGAAGACCAAGTATATAATACAATTGAATTGTTTGAAAATGGTGCTACCATACCGTTTATTAGTCGTTACCGGAAAGAGCTTACGGGTAGCTTGAATGAAGTGGTGCTGGCAAACATTCATAATCTTTGGGAGAAACTTATTGAAATAGATAAGCGCAAAGAGACTATTTTACGAACCATTGAAGAACAAGGAAAACTTACAGACGAACTTCGTAAACAGATAGAAAACACATACGACACCAACGAGCTTGAGGATTTATATTTGCCATACAAACCCAAACGAAAAACAAGGGCAAGTATAGCCCGTCAGAAAGGTCTTGAACCACTCGCAACGACTATATACCAACAAAAGTCCGACAATATTGAAGCTACAGCTGCAAATTATCTTAACGATGAGGTTAAGACGATTGAAGAAGCTATAGAAGGAGCGTTAGACATAATAGCCGAGTGGATAAGTGAAAATCAGCAGGTAAGACAATCAATCCGAAATCTTTTTACACGAGAGGCCACAGTAATATCGAAAGTGGTTAAGGGTAAAGAACCCGACGCAATAAAGTATGGCGACTACTTCGACTTCCAAGAACCTCTAAAACGTTGTCCATCGCATCGCTATCTGGCTATGAACCGGGGCGAATCGGAAGGTTATCTTAGGATTAGTATAGAAGTAAATGAAAGTAAAGCAATCGAAACAATTAACCGACTGGTAATAAAGTCGAGAAACAACAGCGGAAAATTAGTAGAAAAAGCTGTAGTCGATTCCTATAAAAGGCTTATAGCACCTTCGATGGAAAATGAATTTAAGGCATTAGCCAAAGAAAAGGCCGATGATGAAGCAATTAAGGTATTTGCCGAAAATTTACAGCAGCTGCTTTTGGCTCCCCCTCTTGGTCAAAAACGTGTACTGGCAATTGATCCCGGATTTCGGACAGGGTGTAAAGTAGTATGTCTCGATGCCGAAGGTAATTTATTACATAACGAGACGATCTATCCTCATCCCCCTCAGAACGAAAGAGGTCAGGCTGCTGCAAAAATAAACTCGCTCGTTAAAACTTATAAAATCGAAGCTATAGCCATTGGGAATGGAACTGCAAGTCGCGAGACGGAACATTTCATTAAAACTGTCCGTTTCGATACCGATGTTAAAGTTTTTATCGTAAACGAAAGCGGTGCTTCGGTTTATTCGGCATCTGCCATTGCGCGAGAAGAATTTCCCGACTACGATGTAACAGTGAGAGGGGCTGTTTCAATCGGGCGTCGACTGATGGATCCATTGGCCGAACTGGTTAAAATCGACCCAAAATCTATAGGCGTGGGTCAATACCAACACGATGTAGATCAGGGTAAATTAAAAAAGAGTTTGGAACAGGTAGTGGAATTCTGTGTAAACATGGTAGGGGTTAATGTAAATACCGCGAGTAAGGAATTGTTAACCTATGTTTCGGGGGTGGGTCCAACCCTTGCTCAAAATATTGTAAAATATCGCCGAGAAAATGGACCTTTTAATAGCAGGCAAGAATTATTAAAAGTTCCGCGTCTTGGTGAAAAAGTATTCGAACAGTGTGCCGGTTTCCTGCGTATCCGAAATGGAATCCATCCGCTCGATAATAGTGCTGTGCATCCCGAAAGTTATCCCATAGTCGAAAAAATGGCTGCTGACCTCAACACCTCTATAGAAGCTTTACTAAAAGATGAAAACCTTAGGAACAAAATAGATATTAACCGATATGTCACGGATAAAGTAGGACTACCCACACTTAACGATATCCTGCAAGAATTAGCTCGGCCAGGGCTCGATCCTCGGACAGTAATTAAAATTTTTGAATTTGACCCGAATGTACACACAATTGATGATTTGAAAGTGGGTATGATTCTGCCAGGGATAGTCACTAATATAACCCGGTTTGGCTGTTTTGTCGATATAGGCATTCATCAGGATGGTTTGGTACATATCTCGCAAATGGCCGACCGCTACATTTCCGATCCACTCGAAATAGTGAAAATACATCAACATGTAAGGGTCAAAGTTATTGAGATTGACAAGGTACGCAATCGCATTCAATTGAGCATGAAAGGGATTGAAAAAATGTAAGAAAATATCCAGAATTGTTGTGCCATTTTTTAAAAAAGTACATTTTTGTGAAAAATTTTAAAGCTATTCGAAAAAAGAAAATTTAAATTAGCACAAAATTGAAAATGAACAAACATAACATTTAGGGGGATGAAAAACAAGATATTTAAAACTAAATCACATCACTTGCACGAAGTAGAAGGCCACGAGCTCAAGCGAGTTCTTGGACCACGACATTTGGTAACTTTAGGAATAGGGGCCATTATTGGTGCGGGTATTTTTGTTTTAACAGGTCAAGCTGCAGCACAATATGCAGGTCCTGCGATTGTCATCTCATTCATTATTTCTGGTTTGGCCTGCGCATTTGCAGGATTGTGTTATGCCGAGTTTGCCTCTTTGATTCCCGTTTCAGGCAGTGCTTACACCTACGCCTATGCAACCCTTGGCGAATTGGCTGCCTGGATTATTGGCTGGGATCTGATTCTCGAGTACTTATTTGCAGCATCTACGGTAGCTGTAGGCTGGTCGGGATATTTTGTCAGCATTCTCAACGATATTGGCATACACATTCCGGTTCAATACACAGCAGCAACGGGTACCACGCTGGTTCATGTTCCCGATATTGGATGGCGTCCAATAACCCCTCAACTTAAACTCGAACTTATTAACAGAGGAATATCCCTCCACACCCTACCCCATGTCGAGGCTATCGTTAATTTACCAGCCATGTTAATTGTGTTAATTATCTCTACGCTATTGGTTTTAGGAATTAAAGAATCTACTGCTTTTAATAATCTGATGGTAATTATTAAAGTGGGCGTTATATTGTTATTTGTAATTATTGGTTTCTTCTTTGTAAAAACAGCCAACTGGACTCCTTTTATCCCCGAAAGAGTAGTAGATGATCATGGACATAGTCATTACGGCATTCTGGGAATCCTACGAGCGGCTGGTGTCATCTTTTTTGCTTATATCGGATTTGATGCAGTTTCGACAGCTGCCCAAGAAGCACGTAATCCTCAGAAAGATATGCCGAAAGGAATTTTAGGTTCGTTGGGTATCTCTACACTACTCTATATTTTGGTAGCCTTGGTATTAACCGGTATTGTAAGTTATACTCACCTGAATGTAGCCGATCCTATAGCCGTAGCCGTTAACGCTATGGGTTCCAGCATGGTATGGCTTCGACCCATTATTAAACTGGCTGCTATTGCTGGTCTTAGCTCTGTAATCCTGGTAATGCTTATGGGGCAACCTCGTATTTTTTATGCCATGTCGAAAGATGGGTTATTACCATCGGTTTTCTCTAAAATTCATCCCAGATTTAAAACACCATACATAGGTACCATCATAACGGGTGCTATTGCCATGGTAATTGCAGGAGTATTACCTATAAACATACTGGGCGAGTTGGTTTCTATTGGTACCTTACTTGCTTTCGTAATTGTTTGTTTTGGGATTATTGTACTTCGTCGTACCAAGCCCGATCTTTATCGTCCTTTTAAAACTCCTTTGGTACCGTGGATACCCCTCTTAGGTGCTATTTTTTGCTTTATCCAGATGGCTGCTTTACCTCTTGATACCTGGTTACGGCTCATTATCTGGATGTTTTTAGGACTTGTCATCTATTTTATCTACGGTATCAATCACAGTAAACTCCATAAATAGCTGTGATTCCCGTACCGAAAGGACATAAAAGTCTCGAAAATGTTCGGGTTCGCGAGTGGCATTCATCGGGTAAAGCCATTGTTTCCGACGGACGACACAATATCTTTGTTACTAATGCTATTCCCGATGAGCTTGTTCATGTAATCTATGCAAAACGCCAGAAACGAAATTACATTGCCGGCAGCGTTACTGATATTGTGGACAGCTCAGTCTACAGAGTCACACCCTCTTGCCCGCATTTTTTTCAATGTGGCGGATGTAACTGGATGCATATTCTTTACGAACAACAATTAATTTTTAAAAAAGCACTTATTGAAAAGGCTCTTGAAAAATATCAGATTCCTCATCCGCCTGTTTCGGACATAGTACCCTCACCAAAACAATTTTTTTACCGAGGCAAAGTTGATTTCGCTATTAAATTTTCCGAAAATAATGAGTTATTTTATGGTTTTCACCCGCCGGAAAATGCAGCCGAAATTTTTAATGTTGAGACATGTAATATTATTCAACCACCAGTAATTGAATCTGCACAAAATGTAACGTTGGCTTTTAACAATTTGCTTACCGATAAAAGTGTTGTGAAGGGATTCACCATCAGATGCAATAAAAAAGGTGAGCAGCTACTTATTATAAATGCAGAAAGAGAATTCTCCGAGATTCATAAAATAGTTGCCAGTTTAAGTAAGAATACTCCCGCTATAAAATCAATTTTTATAAAAATTCCATCAAACAACGAAAAATCAGTAGTTCATCTGAGTGGACAAACTTTTCTCGAAGAGTCTATAAATCAATGGAAGTTTAGACTAAGTGCCGATGCTTTTTTTCAGCCTAATATTTTTCTGGCCGAGAGTCTTTTTAATGAGATTGTTTCCCTTGCTTCTCCCAAACCTAACGAAATCATATACGATCTTTATACAGGTGTTGGTACTATTGCCATACATTTGGCACCCTTTGCAAAAAGGGTTATTGCAATCGAAAATTCAATCACTGCAATTGAGGATGCAAATTTTAATAAAACACTCAATAATATGGATAATATTGAGTTTAAAGTTGGTGATGTTCTAAAAACTTTTGTACCAGATTTTATTAAGCAATATGGCAAACCCGATATTGTTGTTTTAGACCCTCCCAGAGCTGGAACACTGATAGAAACTTTGAAAAATATAATTGCTTTTCGTCCCCAAAAAATTGTTTACGTTAGCTGTAATCCAGTATCCTTAGCATGGAATCTAACATTTTTGAAAGATCAGTATACGATTAAAAAGATTATTCCCTACGACATGTTTCCTCAAACCCACCATGTAGAAACCCTGGTGTTATTAGAGAGAAATGATCAGATATAACGAAGAAGTATCTCGATAAGCAACAAACGTGAAATTGGTTTTGTAGCATACTCGTCGAAACCCTCGCGAATACCTTTTTCCCTATCACCTATTACGCCAAAAGCTGTTAAGGCAATAACCGGCAGCTGAGGACGAATTTTCTTAATTTCTCGCATAGCAGTATTTCCGTCCATTACAGGCATTTGGATATCCATCAGTACAACATCAATATCAGGATTATTTTCAACTATGCGAATTGCTTCTTCGCCATTTTGTGCCCATAAAATTTCGGCCTTTGAAAACTCGAGGTATTCTTTTAAAAGAAAAAAATTCGTATCATCATCTTCGGCAATCAATAATGTTTTGTTCTGAAATATACCGGGCATGGTATATCGAGTAATATCTGATTGTGGTATGTTCATACGCACAAATTTTGACAATAAAGTTAATATAAATAACGCTAAAAAATAAAATCAAATAACAAATGATATTATTTCAAAAAACTTTTCTAAACACTCAAAAAAACAAATTGTTAAATAATATTATACATGTTCGTCTTTTTTTCTTAAAAAAAAGTAGAGAAAAAAGCTTCAAATTACGCAGATATAATTAATCTCACATATAACAACTAATGTCTTTAAATTAGTACATCCTTGAAAGAATACTCTTTTCGTTTCCATCGGTTGATTTAAAAGGCATCAAACGGAAAATATAACTGTATTCTTTGGCAGGGTAAGTATATTGTGGATGAACAAGGGCACCCCAACTGTTATCTCCCCCCACGCCCATCTGGAAAAGGTCTACGTTAAAAACTATATAATCGGTCGGTGAAACTTCGCATGCATGTCTCGAAGCTGGTAAACCACTTAAATCGTTCAAATTATATCGGATGGCCCGCATATTTAGAGGTTCGTATCCAGCAATCATTATTCCATTCCCTTTGCTATCTCGCAAAGCTAACCATCGTACTTGGGTTAAATTACCATATTCCTGAGGACGTACATATGGCGGCTTCAGCCGACTTACCAATACACTATGCTGTGCAATAGGCGTACCGCTGTTCCGATCTACATAGTTCTCTACCGGGCCACAACCATACCATGTCATATAGTCGTACCACGAAGGAATCCCAAACTGCATACCAAATCGTGGCATCTCTGGTAAATTGCCACTTCCAGGGACAAAACGAGCCTGGATAATCAGCTCCCCATTAGCCAATACCGAATAGGTCACATAGTAACGCGATTTTATCAATGGTAATCGATAAACTGTCTTTACTAAAATCTGATAAGGATTGGTCGATACCAACGAAAAACTATCCAATATCATTTGCGTATTGGCCGTTTGCCAAACACCACAACGCTTGGGCATTTGATTCCCCATATCATTATCGGTTGCTGCTCGCCAAAAATGCGGATAAGGCGATTTGCGTATCAATTGGGTAGTATCGTACTGATATGAAAGTAACATACCCGTCTTGGCATCGAAGGTAACACTGAAATTACTCCCATTCAAAACAGGTTTGTCTGCATTGCCGGTTAAAACTCTTATCTTCGGAAATTTAGTCAAATCGGGTTTAACCTCTTCCTTCTTCCAGGGTAGCATAAACTGCTCCCATGCCACTTCATGACCCTTGGGGATAAGTTCGGTTACCGCCTTGGTACGGAAACTAAACACCACCGAATATTCCGAACCTGGCTTTAACGATAGAACCGGATACTTTAAGTTTATTTCCTTGCTTTTATGTGCAGGTATCTGCTGTACCCCTAGATTACCCGTGTAAACTGCTTTTCCATCTTCGTATATAAACCATAATATCTCAAATACGTTCATCGACGTAAAATCGTGCTCGTTATACAACTCAAACTTCCCTTCGGCCACGTTAATAGCTCGTACCCATAAGGGTTGGTATTGCTTTTTGACTTCCCATAAGGCTGGGTGGGGCGTACGATCGGCTCCTACTAGTCCGTTACAGCAAAAATTCGTATCGCTGGGAATGTTGTTGAGTATTCCAAAATCGCCGCCATATAGCCAGCAAGTATCCTTGCCATTAATCTTGGCAAAACTCTGATCGACCCAATCCCATATACATCCCCCCTGCAAAAACTTCGACGAACGGATTACATCCCAATAATCTTTCAAGTTCCCATTGCTATTCCCCATGGCATGCGAATATTCGCACATTATCAACGGACGAGAAGGATTCTTTGCTTCGTATGCTTTCAACTGATCGATAAAGGGATACATGGGACAGAAAATATCGGTGTGTGCCCGTTCTCCTGCCTGTTCATATTGTACTGGCCGAGTTTTGTCGCGCTGCTTTATCCACGCATAGGTGGCCTCAAAATTGCTCCCATCGCCCGCTTCGTTGCCCAACGACCATACAATAATACACGGATGGTTCTTGTCGCGCTCTACCATCCTTTGCGTCCGATCGAGATGAGCCTTTAACCACTGTGGATGCTTGGCTAACGTCTTTTCGTCGTACTGATGCCACCCATGGCTCTCAACATTCGCCTCATCTATCACATATAGCCCATATTTGTTACATAACTCATACCACCGCGGATGATTAGGATAATGACTCGTACGTACCGTGTTGATGTTATGTAGCTTCATCAACCGAATATCTCTAATCATCGACTCCTCCGAAATTACATGCGCCGTAAAAGGATCGTGCTCGTGACGATTGACGCCCTTTATCAATACCCGTACCCCATTGACTAGCAAACTGCCTTCTTTTATCTCTATTTTCCGAAAACCTACCTGCTGGGTCATTGCCTCCAATACCTGATTATTCTTATCGTATAGCACAATAAGCAAGGTGTACAAATTAGGCGTCTCTGCTGTCCACTTGGCAGGGTTAATTATCTGACGTGTAAAAAAAACCGTCTGCGTATCCTTTAATGTAAAAGTTATGGGTTGAGAAGGAAATACTTGCTTCCCACTTGCATCGAGCAAGCTGTACTCCAACTTTAGCTTGACTGATGATGTTCCTTTGTCATAATTCTTAACCAGGGTAGATACGTTAAGTATGCCATTGGTATAATTTCCATCCAAATCGGCTACCACAAAAAAATCGTATACATGCTGCTTGGGCGTCGAATAAAGATATATCTCTCGCTCTATCCCGCTCAACCTCCAAAAATCTTGATCCTCCAAATAGCTGCCATCGCACCAACGAAAAACCTGCATAGCAAACGTATTCTCCTCGCCAGGTTTTATATACTGCGAAATACGAAACTCGGCTGGTACCTTACTTCCCTTGGCCATCCCTACAAATTGTCCATTTACCCATAGATACATCATCGAGTTGATCCCCCCTGCATGAAAAAAAACTTCTCTACTCGACCAACCCTTCGGTATTAATACCTTCTTACGATACGAGCCAACTGGATTATAAGTATCCGGTATCCTCGGTGGATTGGGCTCAAAAGGATACCTTATATTTACATAAACCGGTACATCGTATCCCTGAAACTGCCAATTACTTGGAACCGGAATCGATTTCCATTGCGAATCATCGTAATCAACCTTATAAAAATCCTCTGGACGCTTCGAAGGGGAAGAAACCCAATGAAACTTCCAATGCCCATTCATATCTAAATAATATGGCGATTCGGATAAAACTCCTCTTAATGCCGAAGCTGAATTCATATAGGGGTGGGCTATTACATGAGGTGGTTCATTATTTATCCCAGTTAGCTCAGGATTCTCCCAGTCGTTTAACTGGCTACTAGCGATTACAGGCAAAAGATAATATAAAAGAATAAAAGCTTTGATTTTTCTCATGGCCTTAGTTATTGAAGATACATAACACCCGTAGTCTAACGTAGACTCTTCGGTGAAACTGAAAAGAACTCTTAATTGACCAAATTTACAAAAAAGTACAATACGGAGTTAGAACTGTTTCTAATGTTTAAGAAAAACTTAACAAAAAATTGGATATCAGTTTTTTACGATAATGGGAAATGGACACTATTTAGTATATCACACTTAATTTTCTTCCCATTTTACTTCGTTAATCAAAGGACCACCTTCAATATAATTTCGAATATTTTCGAGTGTAACTTGTGCAATATTATGGATAGCTTCCTGCGTAAAGAAACCCTGGTGCGATGTAATTATTACATTATTAAAAGTAAGTAAGCGAGCAAGGATATCGTCGGTAAGCACACGATCGGACAGGTCTTCGAAAAAATATTTACTTTCTTCCTCATAAACATCAAGACCGGCCGAACCAATTTTTCCGCTCTTTAGCCCTTCGATAAGGTGCTTCGTGTTAATTAGTTTGCCCCTACCGGTGTTGATAATCATAACACCATCCTTCATTTTATGGATTGCCTCGCGATTGATAATATATTCGGTTTCTTTAGTCAGAGGGCAATTGAGTGAAATGATATCCGACTGACGAAACAATTGATCTAGTTCGACATAACTACAACCCAACTTAGATGCCCACGCTTCATCTGGATATTTATCATACAACAGGACATTCATCTCAAAACCTTTTAAAATTTGAGCAAGTACTTTTCCTATTTTTCCTGTACCAATTATTCCGGCTGTTTTATTTTGCATATCAAAACCCAACAATCCGTTAAGTGAAAAATTTGCATCGCGGGTTCGGAAATAAGCCCGGTGAATTTTTCGGTTGAGGGTGAGCATAAGCGCCACAGTGTGTTCGGCTACTGCATGTGGCGAGTATGCAGGGACACGAACCACTTTAATGCGTTCTTTAACTGCTTTTAAATCGACATTATTAAAACCAGCACATCGCAGGGCTATTAATTTAATCCCATTCCTATAAAGCTCATTTGCTATAGACTCATCTACAAAATCATTTACAAAAATGATGATGGCATCATACCCTTTGGTCAACAAAACATTATCGGCTGTAAGATGAAATTTATAGTATTTGATATCAAATCCGTATTGACGGTTTACCTCGTCGAACACCTCCTTATCGTATGGTTTGGTGTCGAAAAATGCAATTTTAAATGTGCTCATAACCATTGGTTTAAATGTTAATCATGTATGAGAATCGAAGTCCGATCCTTTTTGTTATTTAAATAACAATTAACTTAGCTTTTTTGTTGAATTCTGTACACGAAATAACCAAGTTTTTTGGGATGGTCTAAAATGTAGGATTTTTTTGGAAGTCTAAGGATGTAATAACACATTAAAAGATCAGCTGCACAGGTCCACGCATTAAAAATTGCAAAAGATAGCCAGTAAAAACTTATGTTGTAAAAAGCATACACCGTAGGAAGAACTGAAAGTATTATAAAAGGGGCAATACCTCCAGCAAAATAGACAAATTTTGATAGCGGTACTGAGCAATGTGTGTAAAAAGTTAAATATTGCCTATGAAAACCAAATTTAATATCACGCCAGCGAAGCGTTAACATAACCCAAACCAAAGCATGCAATCCTTCGTGAAAAATGATTATGGGAATTATCCAAAAGAGCAAATGCCACAAAAAAGTGAGCCCTTCGCGATAGTTTGCTTGAGGGTAAATAAGGACAAATGGAAGAAAAAGCAATAAGGTGTATATAAGAAAGAAACGTGATGCAAATTTCATCACGACTAATTCTCCTATCACTACCTCTTTACCATTAACGTATAGATTGTCTTCTACCATTCCCGATTACCAAACGTTAAGCGGTTCAAAAATAAAGATCAATAACTTTTAATGTAGTAAAATAAATACGATAAAGATACATCATTGTTTTTTTTTTGAACCTGCGAATGATTATACAAACTATTCTATCTATAAAGAATCTCTGTTCTAAAAAAATGTAGCTAACTATTGAAAAAAATGGAACTATCAAACATTTTGAACGGAACTTCGACAAAAAACAGTCAAAAAAAAAACAAGAAAAAATATTAATTATCTGAAAATATCGTACTTGTTCCTGGGACGTTCGTTCTCGTACCAAACAAAACCTTTCAGTTTTTTCTCCTCTTCTGGTAACTTCCTAAGAGGATAGAAAGTAGCATCGGGTT
>JAOAFU010000249.1 GCA_026416115.1 Bacteroidales bacterium
CGAGCATCATTTATTTGAAAATTCAAAGTAAAATTTAAAAATAATTCTGCATATTTATTTTCAATTTTTGAGTTTAATATACAAGTGAGGTATTTATTGGGTGTTAAACTTAGTAATGACATTAATCTCATTGAACCAACATCATAAATCGAATAATTTACCCACCTAACTTTTAAATCAACAGAACTTCTCGTTGCATTAATTAAATTCCAGCAAAAACCCTCACGGAAGTAAAATTGTGGATTGCGAACTACAGGCATACCCTCGCCTTTTTTCCCTGAATTCTCTTTTAAATACTTTACATTCTCTCTGCTCCAATCGATATAGTAGGGTGTTGGGGCATACCAACGATTGCCGTCCTTGTCGCCCTTGTCGTAGGGTACGAAGGTTTTGTTGCCATGTATACCATTGAGCTTTTCATCGTCTGTTAACATTTCTACATCGGCTATTTCCTCTTTACTTACAATCCGATAAAGCCAACCTTGTCCGAAAATATCGCGGCCATATTGTTCCTTTAAGTTATCAAAAAGCTTTCGAATTTCTTTTTCGCTTAATTTTTCGAGAAAACTTTGAGCGTCATGCTTTGTAGTTATTTTTTGTTTTTGGCAAAAGGCTTTTGCAGATAGCAGTTTCTCTGGTCGCTCCTTACGCACTTTTTCAGCCCATTTGGTGCCATCAAGCACTCCAATATATTTGCCATTGTTTGCAGTTGCAAGTCCTTGCCCTCCTTCGGTAATAAGCCCCAGCAGGGTAACATCACCAGGTTTTAAATTTTTGCGATATTCTTCAAGTATTCGCTTATTTTTTTCTATGTTTTTGCTGGTGGAAATTTTATCCCACCATTCTTTAATGAGTTTGTTTACAGTTTTACCGAGTTTTTCATAGATTTTCATGTTGTTGGCCGAAGGTATAAAAAATACCTCATTAGGCGCATTTTGATATACTTCTTGTTGTACGGTATACCTTTCGGGGTCGGCTAAGTTATTTCTACCATCGAGAAAAAATATTTCATGATTTTTCGGTGCTACTTGCTTTTGTACAATCATGACACAGGTATCGACCATGGCCGAGGCAAACGGGTTGGCAGTGTCGAAAATTTGTAATATTTTGTTTTTTAAAAGAAGTTCCCGCAGGTTC
The DNA here is from genome assembly GCA_026416115.1 of Bacteroidales bacterium. GTDB lineage: Bacteria > Bacteroidota > Bacteroidia > Bacteroidales > DTGW01 > JAKPGM01. The sequence goes on from JAOAFU010000249.1 coordinate 1,138, forward strand.
TTTTTGGTTTGAATAGTCCAAAAAGTTTTGGACGAGATATATGCC
>JAOAFU010000061.1 GCA_026416115.1 Bacteroidales bacterium
GGAGTATGCGAGAATTGATGAGGCATTTTATAGAGAAAAGCAAGTACAGCGGTGGCGAAGAGAGAAAAAAGAAGCATTGATAAAAGGAGAGTACGACAAATTGCCGGAACTGGCGAGGGCATATAAGAAAGTGCTGCCTTCGACAGGCTCAGGCAGCACGATGATCTCAGGCAGTACGACAAGCTCAGGCGATAACACCACCGGGTGGTTGAGCTTGCCGAAACCACCCATTATTAAAGAATTTCTAGGCAATATAGAACTTTTAAAACTTTCTAAAATTGCCTTCCTTTGTAGTCGTAACATTCCTGCAGCAGCTGTGTTGAAGTGCTACGACTGGGCAATTGCTCAACGTGAAGCAGGCCATTGTGTTATAAGCGGTTTTCACAGCCAAATTGAAAAAGATGTATTGCATTACCTACTCAAAGGCAACCAGCCTATTATTATTGCCTTAGCGCGTAGTCTGAAAGACAAAATAGAACCCGAACTGAGAAAACCACTAGAACAGGGTCGAATTTTAATCATCAGTCCTTTTAATGAAAATGTTAAACGAGTAACGGAACAAACGGCAGAAATAAGAAATAGAATGATGATAGAACTTGCCGATAAGATTACAATAGGGTATGCAAGCGTGGGAGGGAAAATAGAAAAACTATTTCATACAACGGAGAAAGAAATAATTAGATTGGTTTGAGCCCATGCCATATATTATTTGGAGAATGATTAATTACTCCAAAATTGCCTTTTGGTTAAAAATTTTCTACCACTCCTTTATTTGAAAAATACTTTAAGGGACAAGCCAGTACAAAAATCCTCCAGGAGCTACCCCAAGCCATACAATAATTACAATAATAAAAGCTAAAGCTAAAGAAGAGACAAGAGGCAACCGTATTTTTTCGGAGGTTTCGGCAGGTTTGAAGACAGCAGAAACAATACGAGTATAGTAATACAAGCCTATTCCGCTATTGACAACAAGCAATAACACAAGTAACCAGAGTGCGGCACTTGCACCTGCTAATGCTAAATAGATTTTCGCAATAAAACCAGCTGTCAGCGGCATACCGGCAAGTGAAAAAATCGAAGCTGAAAAAACGATTGCCAAGAAGGGCGAACGTTGATAAAGGGATTGATATTCCGATATATCGTTTGGTTCTTTCTGATGTTGGGTGAGCAAGGCTATGGAGCTAAAAGCACCAATACTACTTATAGCATAAATAATAAGATAAAACATCCCTGCCTGATATCCATTATTTCCACCGGCCAATAGGGCTATGATTAAATAACCCATGTGGGCGATAGAAGAGAAAGCCAAAATACGCTTAACATGGGTTTGCGAGAGAGCTAATAGATTTCCAACTATCATTGAAGTAACAGAGAGAAATGCTAAAATATAAAATACAGGGGAGTGAGAGGTCAAATTTGCTTCTTGCAGCATACGTAGCAGAAATACGAAAGTACCTATTTTGCCTACCGAAGTTAAGAATGCTGTAATGGGAGCCGGTGAACCCTGATATACATCCGGTGTCCACACATGAAAGGGAACCAAAGCCAGCTTAAAGCCTACGCTTGCCAGAAAAAGTCCTAAGCCTGCCAGCACAAATGAGGGCATTTGAGATAGCTGCGAAAGATACATGGCGAAAGTGTAAAGGTCCATTGTGCCCGAAGCACCGTACATGAGTGCAAGACCAAATACCAAGGTAGCCGTCGAAGCACCAGCTAAAAGCAAATACTTGATGCCAGCCTCTACGCTTTCGCGTTGTGTACGTTTATAGGCTACCAAGGCATAGAGCGGAACCGACATGAGTTCGAGCCCCAGGAAGAAGGTAACAAAATTTCGCGAGGCTATCATGATCATAGCACCCAAGAGCGACGAGAGTAATAGAAGGTAATATTCTTCTTTTTTGTCTTCGATTTGATGTATATAATGGAAACCTGTAACAATCAGGACAAGAACGGTAAGTAGCGATACCCCAATGAGCAGAGTGGAGGTGTGATCGGTAATAAGCATATCCTGTGCCCACCAGGGCAGACAATTGCAAAGGTTAGTTAGGGAAATTAATGCCATAGCGGTTCCTGTAAAACTGAGAACAGCCGTAAGCATATGGTTGCGGTAAAACGAAACCACTAACATGACGATAATAAGTGTAACCAGAATAATGTAGTAAGGTGCTAAAGCGACAAACATGTTTAATCGATTTGAGGGTTAACAAAATATTTTACCGAGGCATCATTTCCAGGAGCTAACGGCTCTGGTTGGCTGGAGTCGAGAATCAAGGTACGCTCTAAAACTTTTTCTGTAGACCTTATAATAGGGCGCGTGTATAATCCCAGCACAAGTAGTAGAACAACCAGTGTCGACATAATCATTTTTTCGCGTAACGATAGATCTTTCAATTCGACGGGGCCGCGATATTCGCCTACGTAAACCTTCTGAACAATGCGTAAAGCATAAGCGGCAGCTATTACAATGCCGATCGAAGCTAAAATGGTAACCACTATACTTTGTTGAAAAGTTCCGGCCAGTATAAGGAATTCAGCAATAAAATTGGCTAAGCCAGGTAATCCAAGTATTGCAAGTGAAATCACCAGTCCAAAACCCGAAAAAACAGAGGCTCTACTCCATAATCCGCTTATACCTGTAATATCATAAGTACCAGTGCGTCGATATAAAGCATCGCCAAGTAAAGCGAGCCCACCTACACCTATAGCACTGGCAATCATTTGAAAAATTACTCCATGCCACGATAAAATATTAAAGGCATATAATCCAATAATTATGAAACCGGTATGACTAATGCTACTATAAGCAGCTATTTTTCGTATATCGTTGCTCGAGAAGGCAATAAGACCCGCATACAAAATAGTCATTATCCCTATCGCCATTGCAGTTGGGGCAAAAAGTACCGAAGCTTCGGGGAATAACGGAATAGCAAGTCGTAAAATTCCGTAGGCACCGGTTTTAACTAGAATTCCAGTAAAAATTACAGCTAAAGGTGATGCTGAAAAGGTTGCAGGCATCCATCCATGGAAAGGAATTACAGGTAGTTTTACTAAAAAGGCTAATACAAATCCTGTCATGATAAAGATAGCTACTGGCAACGACAAGGTAGTTTGCATTAAATCCGAAAGTTCGAATGAGTAAATACTGGTTTGGCGGCCATGTATGAAAAACAAAGCCAGTATACCCAGAAGCATCAGTAATCCACTTACCTGGGTATAAAGAAGAAATTTAAATGGGGTATTTTCGTTTTGATCATTTAGCTCGCGGTATTTTATCATAAGAAAATACATCGGAAGAAGCATCATTTCCCAGAAGAAGAAAAAAAGTAACAAATCGGCAGCCATGAAAATACCAACAATCCCTGAAAGTAACAGCAGGTAATGGAAAAAGAAATATCCAGGATTTGAAATCTTGCTGGTGAGCAAAGCTCCTATAACGCCCAAAAACAGGGTAAAAACAATAAAAAGCAAGCTCAATCCATCGGCCGAAAGGTGGAAATTAGCTCCAGCAACAGCAATCCATGGCACGTTATAATCAAACGACGTGCTTCCAAAAATCTCAGTTATTGCTGTGGGAAAATTTACTGATGCTAATCCTAGAGCCAATAATAGCCCCAATACAGAAATAAATCGGGGTATTTGCGAATGTAGTTTTGAACCCAATGCCGATAAAATAGCACATAGGAGAAGAATAGATAATATCGTCAGGAGTATCATAAATTATTATTTTAAGTCCACATCATGAATAAAATAAGGATAATAAGTCCAATGATCATGCTGGTTAGATACCATCGGATCTGGCCATTAAGGGTTATGGCAATAGCGTTGCCGATACGTTTGATTTGCAAACCCACGAAATCGAAAACTTCATCGATTGCATCGCTGGAATTTATATTCGAAAGCCAGACGAAAGGACGAACAAAAAGCTTTTCGTACAGTTTGTCGAAGTTCCATCCGTTGAGAAAGAACTGACGTGTGGGGGATGTTTTATAAACAGGCTCGGTTTTAAGGTAAAATTGATAGGCCAACCATATGCCCATTAGCGAGAGAAGGGCAACAATAAGCTGAAATACTCCTTCGGGAGGAAGCACATTTTTTAAAGTAACTTGGGGCAATGTAGATGAAAGAAAGCCAGAGAAAAGCTGTAAATGAGCAAGATTATGGGGTAGCTCTATATATCCCCCAGCTGTCGTAAGTACTGCAAGGATTATGAGCGGTACGGTCATAGTTTTACCCGGAGTATAATGGATATGTGTTTTTTCGTTTCCGAAGAAAGTAATAAAAATCATGCGAAAAGTGTAAAGCGAGGTAATGAAAGCACCTATAGTTGCTATTGACCAAAGAAGAAGGTTTCCATTTTCACTGGCGTAGGCATACCAAATGATGCTATCTTTGCTGAAAAAACCTCCCGAGATAAAAGGCAAAGCAGCTAAAGAGAGACTGCCTATTAGAAAAGTAGCAAAAACAACTGGCATTTTCTTATACAAACCGCCCATTTTAAACATATTTTGTTCGTGGTGTAAAGCCATAATGACAGCGCCGGCAGCTAGAAAAAGGAGAGCTTTAAAGAATGCATGTATTACGAAGTGAAAAATAGCTGCACTCCAGGCTCCAACCCCCAAGGCAAGAAACATGTAGCCAATTTGGCTAATGGTTGAGTAGGCAAGTACTCTTTTTATATCGTACTGGAATAGAGCACTTATAGCAGCAATCAAAAGGGTAAGTGCTCCTATGATAGCAACCGTTTGCATGGCAAAAGGAGAAAGAGCAAAAATGGCGTGTGTACGGGCAATAAGATATACCCCTGCAGTAACCATAGTAGCTGCATGGATAAGGGCACTAACAGGCGAAGGGCCGGCCATGGCATCGGGTAACCATACTTGCAGCGGAAGCTGTGCCGATTTTCCTACGGCGCCTCCTAATAAAAGCAATGATACGATAGTCGCCATTGAAAGGTTGATACCTAGCACCTGATTGGCTTGGTTAGCTATGGTAGCGATATCGAGTGTGCCAAATTCTCGAATAAGTAAGAATAAGCCAATCAGTAAGGCAGTATCACCAATTCGGGTTACAATAAATGCTTTACGTGCAGCATAGTTATTGGCGGGGTCGCGGTAGAAAAAACCAATGAGCAGGTAAGAGCATAATCCAACACCTTCCCAACCCAAATATAAAACCAGGAGGTTACCGGCCATAACCAGCGTAAGCATAAAACCTACAAAAAGGTTCATGTAGGCGAAAAATCGGCTATAACCTTCTTCTTTCTCCATGTACTCGGCCGAGTACCAATGGATAAGTCCACCTACCCCTGTAATAACCCAAATAAAAACCATGGTAAGTGAGTCGATACTAAAGGTAAGCGAGAAGTTAAAAGTGCCAATCTGTATCCAGTCCCACAGGGTAAACTGCAAATGTAAATCAGGATGGCTGAGAAAAGCTTTTCCGAGGAATATAGCGTATAGAAAGCTTAATGCTACCGAACCAATCCCGATCGATGCAATAATTTTTTTGGACAAAAACTTACCCGCAAGGGCTAAAATCATAAAACCCAGGAAGGGCAAAGCGGGAAGTAACCATATGGGTTGTATCATATCCATCAGTTTTTTAAGCTATTGAGTTGATTAGTATCGACGCTTTTAAAAAGTTTATGCATAAGGATAAGTAGAGCCAGGGCAATGGCAACCTCGGCAGCAGCTACAGTTAAAACAAACAAAAACATAACCTGTCCATCGGGTTGTATCCAACGTGCTCCGGCAGCGACAAAAGCAAAAGCTCCTGCATTCATCATAATTTCCACACTCATAAGCATGAAGATGAGATTACGCCTTGTGAGTAATCCTATCAGCCCGATAGTAAACAAAATGGCAGCTACCAGTATCTGCATCTCAAAAGGTATCATTATTCTTCCTCCGTATTTTGCAAGTATCTATGTAAATTACGTTTACGTGTACGTCCTAAATAATAGGCACCAACTATGGCAGCAAGTAACAGAACTCCTGCGATTTGGACAGGTAGTAAGTATCGGCTAAACATAAGCGTACCTACCTGTTTGGGCGAAATAGTCTGTTGCAGCCCACTCCACGAGGGGTTGCTTAAGAAGCTAAGGAACATAACACCCAGCAAAATTGCACCTAGCACCATGGGGAATATCCATGTTTTGAATCCTGTTTGTCGTTTTTCGTCCTCAGGGCTTACACTCAAGTTAAGCATCATGACGGTAAATACAAAAAGCATCATAATAGCACCAGCATATACAATAATTTCGAGCACTGCAGCGTAGGGTGCTCCAATAGTATACATCATCATCGATACACCCATGAGCGAGACAATTAAAAACAACAAGGCATGAACGGCATTACGTCGGGTGATAGCCATTGCACTGGCTATTACGGCTACTACCGATGATACAATGAATAAGACATTCATGAAAAATGTGTTTTATATTAATAATTTAATTTTCGTTCTCATACTTTTTTCAAACACTTCAATATTATTAAGGCCAGTTTTAATTAGCTCAGCTTCATAATTTCTATAATTTTCAAATAGCTTAAACTAATGGTTACGGCCCAAAGCATACTTATTAGCGAACCTAATAGTATGTACTCGGTCAACTTTCTATCACTGCTGTTACGCAGATCGCCAAAGCGAAAGACCGATTTGGCAGTTACCAATAATCCAATTGCTGCCCATTGATTATAAAGGATGAAAACAAACATCAGCAGACGTTCAAAAATTCCTATATATCTGTCTCTTATACACATCT
>JAOAFU010000075.1 GCA_026416115.1 Bacteroidales bacterium
TAAACCCACCATTTTCAAACGATTTGAGTAATAACATGCGTACACTTGGCATACAATTTAAATTTGCTGTAGCAAAGGCAAAAGCATTAGGTTCAAAAATTTTGGCTTCAAAAGCTTCTTCATACCAACGTTTAAAAAGCACAAAAGGATCGGGAGGCACAACTTTCTCATCAAGTTGTTGCTGAATAATATTTTCTCTTATCTCATAAATGCTTGGCATAAATTCCTTTATTTATAATCAACACTTTAAAGATATAAAAGTTTTCGTTGATGTCAATATACAAAAAAAGCGGCTAAAAGCCGCCCTTTTGTTTTTACAATTCAAGGTCGATATCATGAAGTTCATGCCATGGAAGACCATATCTATTGAGTGCCTCCATAAATGGATCGGGATCGAATTGTTCAACATTATATACCCCTGGTTTTTTCCAGATTCCCTTAAGATACATCATGGCCCCAATCATGGCTGGGACTCCAGTTGTATAGCTGACTGCCTGTGTACCGGTTTCCCTATATGCTTCTTCGTGGCTACAGTTATTGTATACATAATAAGTCTTCTCTTTGCCATCTTTTATACCGCGTATTCGGCATCCTATGGATGTCCAACCTTTGTAGTTGGCGCCAAGTTCGCCAGGATTGGGTAATACTGCCTTCAAAAATTCGATAGGAATTATCTCAACACCTTTATAAATTACTGGATCGATTCGTGCCATACCTATATTCTGAATTACCCTTAAATGAGTAAGATACTCCTGGCTAAAGGTCATCCAAAATCGAGCTCGTTTAAGCGTAGGGAAATTTTTAACAAGCGACTCAAGCTCTTCGTGATAAATTAAATAGCTTTCTTTTGGACCAATTCCAGGATAGTTAAGGGGTTTATGAATTTCATGAGGTTCTGTTTCAATCCATTGGCCATTTTCCCAATATTTTCCTTTCTGGGTTACTTCTCTGATATTAATTTCGGGGTTAAAGTTAGTAGCAAAAGGACGGCCATGATCACCGGCATTACAGTCAACAATATCAAGATAATGAATTTCGTCGAAATAATGCTTAGCAGCATAAGCAGTAAAAACACTGGTAACTCCAGGGTCGAATCCACAGCCTAAGATAGCAGTAAGATTAGCCTCCTTGAAACGATCGTGATATGCCCACTGCCACTTATACTCAAATTTTGCTTCGTCGCGTGGTTCGTAGTTAGCTGTATCGAGATATGCCGTACCTGTTTTTAAGCAGGCTTCCATTATGGTTAAATCTTGATAGGGCAAAGCCACGTTAATGACAATATCGGGCTTAAAGTCGTTCATTAGCTGGACTAGCTCGTTAACATTGTCAGCATCGACCCGAGCAGTCTTTATCCGATCGCCTCCAACAGCTTTAGCTATTGCATCGCACTTTTCCTTTGTACGACTAGCCAAAAGTATGTCGGAAAAAACCTCATTTTCTTTGGCCACCTTATGAGCCACTACTGTGCCTACCCCTCCGGCACCAATTATTAATACTTTTCCCATTTATATCTTAAATTTTTAAATTGCGCAAAGATAATATTTTATAGTTAATTGATCCGAAAAATTACCTTGTACTTCTGCGGTTAAGAATAAATTAAAGAGCGATTTAGGAAAAATGCTCTATTATTTTTTTGAAGACTTAACAGGTAAAAAAAAGCGAAAAAATTTTGAGATAAAATTTTTCTTAATCTCCGAACTAGCGGCCATATCACTCATAAACGATAATAACAGCATAGTAAACTCCTTTGCTCTTAAATAACCAAATACATTATGAGGATTACGTTGGCCGCGAATTAAATAGTCATTTACTACTTGCTTGTCGATAGGAGCTATTCCCGAGATATTGGGAGAGTATATCTCAGAAAGTTTGTGTTTAAGAGCAATGACATCGGTCGAATCATAAAAATTATACCATCTCTTAGAAATTGAATTGGGGGTAGGTATCCCAATCGATGGAAAGATGGGTAATTGATTTGCTGTTGCCAATTTTTCAGCAATGTATGGAAAACCAAGAGGCGATCCCAAAGTTACCAGCGTATCGATTTTTAATTTATTTTGTTCGGTCAGAAGCACATCGTAAGCAATAACCGAGCCCATTGAATGTCCGATTAGAAAAATTTCATCCTTTTGAAATTTATAAAGTGTTTCTAAAAGTCTCTCTTTTATCTGTTTTCTTTTATTTAATTCGGAATTAAACAGATAGATATCAACCTCATGAAAATATTTTCTAACTAAAGGATCGAGCCACTCCTTAATATGTCCCATCGCTTTAGATCCATAAGCCGATCGCCAGATTTTTTTTAAACTTCGCGAAAGTATGGAAGAAAGAATAATTTGTGTTCCCGAATAGTTTACTTTTCCGGGTGAGCGCGTATAAACATCGTCGGAAATAAAGGGATCTTCGAAATCGACCGGTTTAGCATAAACGATATCCGCCCAGTAAACAAGCTCAAAATGAGGCAATTTACCGTTATACCCTATTCGTTCGAGTCCTTCTTTAATTGCCTTCTCCCACCAATTTTTCAGCAATTCTCTTTCAGGCTTATTGTCGAGTCCGTGAATTCCTATTATTACTTTCATCTAAACTCAGTTATTAGAATTACTAAATGTACCCTATCTTATTACATTCGTCTACCCTGGAAAAAACTAAAATATACCATTTTTGCATATCATTATATAAAAAATAAAAATAAAATGAGAAGGCAGATGTTACGAACAAATTTCATTCTAATATTATTGCTTCTGGGCTCTCTTTTAAGCCTAAATGCCCAGAAATATGAAGGTATAGCTAAAACACCTCCTATGGGATGGAATAGCTGGAACCGGTTTGGATGCAATATTAACGAACAAATAATTCGAGAAATGGCTGATGCCATGGTAGCTTCGGGAATGAAAGATGCGGGCTATATCTACATCAATATCGATGACTGTTGGCAAGGAGGCCGTGACAGCCTGGGATTTCTATATCCCGATCCCAAACGATTCCCATCAGGAATGAAGGCTTTAGCCGATTATGTTCATTCAAAAGGGCTTAAAATAGGTATATACTCCGATGCTGGTTGGAAGACCTGTGGAGGCTATCCAGGTAGCCGTGGCTACGAATTTCAGGATGCACTCCAGTTTGCAGAATGGGGTATAGATTACCTGAAGTACGATTGGTGCAACACAGATAATCTGGTTGCCGAAGAGGCTTATAAAACTATGGCCCGAGCATTAATGGCTGCTGGACGACCAATAGTATTTAGTATTTGCGAATGGGGCAACAATAAGCCTTGGCTTTGGGGAGCTAAATACGGACACCTATGGCGTACAACAGGCGATATAATCGATTGTTGGGATTGCGAAAAAGGGCATGGAAGCTGGGTTTCGAACGGTATTATGCGTATTCTCGACATGCAGATGGATAAAGATCTCAACCTTCGACAGTACGCTGGCCCAGGACACTGGAACGATCCCGATATGATGGAAGTTGGCAATCGCCTCTCTGTTAACGAAAGTCGTGCTCACTTCTCGCTCTGGTGTATGCTTGCTGCTCCCCTTATTGCTGGTAACGATCTTCGTAATATGTCGAAAGAAATTAGAGATATCCTCATCAATAAAGAAATGATTTCCATTAATCAAGACACTTTAGGAGTACAATGTTTTCGTTGGTTCGACTATGGCGATTACGAAATATATGCCAAACCCCTGTCAGGAGGCGAACTTGCTGTATGTTTCCTAAATCGTGGAAATACTCCCATAAACATTTCTTTCGATTGGAAAGATTCTGAAAATATTTATGATGGTAAATACATTTACGAGTTCGATAAAGTAACTTATAAGCTTCGCGATGTATGGGCACATAAAGATGTTGGAAATACTGCACGTCCATTCATAGCTACTATTCCTGCAAGAGATGTAATCGTACTTCGTCTCACAAAATAAACCCTTGAATATAAAAAACAGCTTTGATCAATACAGCGTCATGGTATAAAACACCACCTATGAACAAAAAAGCCCCATCACTTGTAGTTATGATGGGGTTTATTTTTTTATACCTAGCCAATAAAAGATTGTATTAAAACAAATCCCTTTTGTAAAAGAATTATCAGAACTTTTGAAGTGTACTAAGCAGGTTTTCACGATAGGCTTTCCCTATAGGTATGGTAATGTCCCCATCATTAGTTCTTATTAGTATTATATTGTCATCAATCTCATTTATGGCATTAAGATTAATGATATATGACCTATGAACACGGATGAACATGGAGGGCAGCTTAGTTACCAAAGCCTTCATGGTGCTATGTACTGTATATTTCTCATTGTAAGTATTAAAAACAACATAATTTTCGAGAGCCTCAATATACAATATTTCATCGTACTTGAGCTTAACTAGAGTGCTGTTTTTCTTTATAAAGATCTCGTTTTTCTTATTGCCTAAGTTAAGGCTATGTCGTTGAATTCGATACATAACCTTTTCTATTGCCTTTGTAAATCGATTATATGTAAAGGGTTTAAGTAAAAAATCAGCTACATCGAAATCGAATGCATCGAGTGCATACTTACCCTTTGATGAGGTCATGATAACTTGAGGCGGATCGACTACTGATTTAAGAAAATCTATTCCGCTCATTTCGGGCATTTCTATATCGAGAAAAATCAATTCAACCTCATTGTTCTTTTTCAAATACTTGATAGCATCGGGAGCGTTGGAAAAAGAACCAACCAGATTAATCCCGGCAGTTTTTTTGATATAGCCCTCCAGGATCTTCCGCGATAATTTGTCATCATCTATGATTATACAATTCATCTCTCCCTGTTTTCTTGTTATTCAAATTTAATTGATTTTTTTTATTATCCCACAAAACCAAAAACTTCAACAAAAAAACTATAATCAATTTTTTATAATAGTGTGACAAATATAACAATTACTTTAAAATCGAATGATATACTCGTAAAATTATATTAAAAAAAGAGAACAAAGCCTTTATTGGATTACATCTTCCTTATTTGCTGCAAAACTCGGTCAAAACACCGAAAGTTGATTTGGGATGCAGAAAACCTATCATCAAGTTTTCAGCCCCTTTTCGCGCCTGCTTATCTATCAGTTGAATCCCTTTAGACTCGGCCTGTTTTAATGCTTCATCTGTATTTTCCACTGCAAAAGCTATGTGATGAATTCCCTGACCCTTTTTCTCAATAAACTTACCAATAGGCCCTTCTGGATCAGTGCTTTCGAGTAATTCGATTTTAGTGTCTCCAATTTTAAAAAAAGCTGTCTTAACTTTTTGGTCTGGCACCTCTTCAATCGCATAACACTTAAGGCCCAAAACTTCTTCGTAATAAGCTATAGCTTCGTTGAGGTTACTTACAGCGATTCCAATGTGTTCGATGTGTGTAGGTTTTATCATAGCTTTTATGTTTTTATGGTATATTCTGATGTTCATCTCTAAGCCAATCGGTAAACGTTTTAACCGGTGTAAAAGTTTCTATGGGTATTTCGACAAAAATGGTAATCCAATGTGCCATTCCTCCATTCCACAATCCGGGTAATTCCTGAATTTTTATTTTTTTCCCCCTATGCGTTTTTTCGGAAATAAATCCAGATTTATCGTCTCTATATTTAAGTAAGTTAAATTTGTTGCCAGCAAAATCGTTAGTAATACAAACCATATCGACGGGATTAAAATGGGTAGCTCTTGAAAAAATAGCTTTCTGCTCAAAATCAGAAAAATTAACCTGCGACGATTCAATAATTTGTAGGGTTGGTTCTCCTTTTCGATTTAGTACCCAAAAAGGTCCTCCCCCTGGCTCGCCTGTATTTTTCACCATGCCACAAATTCTGATGGGTTTATCGAGTTTTGATTTAACATAACCTGCAAATATTGAATTGTCAATATCTTCAGGAACTTTTATACCTAGAAATAAGTTCATAAATTCAGCAATCTCGTGTTTTCGTTTTTGGGTGTAATTGTCGTGCCACTCGAGATAAGTCAGAAAATCCGTAATCTGATTTTTAATTTTAAGAGCTAATCCTCCCAAGGCTTTTTTATACCTGACGGAGAGGATTTTCCTATGGTCGGGTGCAATATTATCGATGTTTTTAATAAAAATTAGATCGGCCGAAATATTATTCAGATTTTCCAACAAAGCGCCATGACCTGCTGGTCTAAAAACAAAAGTCCCATCGGGTTCAATAACAGGTTCATTATTTTCGTCAACCGCAATGGTATTGGTTGATAATTTTTGAAAAGAATATGTAAGCTCGAACTTTTCGTTATTATACTTTTGCTTAAGTTTAGTAAATTCAGTTAAAAAAAGATTTTCGTGTTCGGGCGAAACAGTGAAATGAATCTTTACACCATCGCGTCCACGAGCATGCAAAAATGCCTCAACAAGATGTTCTTCAACAGCTGTGCGTTCCCCGTCGAGATACCTATGAAATTTAAGTAACCCCTTCGGTTTAAGTCCATATCCTAAACCATGCTCAAGCAGGAGCATTTCGACAATCTCTTGTAATCCCAATAAGTTGAAATATGCGGTAAGCTCTTTGCCATTTCTAGCAAAACACTGGTACAAGTCGGCGTAGAAAGGAAATTTTTCCATATTTTGGAGTAGAGCTTCTGTATCGTTGTTTGGTTGTTTGCTATTTAAATATTCAAACAAACCTTTAAACATGCGGCTTGCTGCTCCCGAAGCTGGAACAAACTTAACTATATTGAGCCGTGTCTGGCTATCCTCATATAATTTTATCCATTCGTCTAAATCTTTCTCCGAGGGTTTAATAATTCCATCATTGATGGTAGCGGGCCGAACAAGTCGTGCAAAAGGAAAGCCTTCCCTGAAAAATTCAAGTTGTTTCTCAATATCCTCGGGCAGAATGCCAAGCGCCTGTAATTGACTTACTTGAGTACTTGTAAGCTGCATATTCTTTTTTCTTCTAAAAATAGAAAAAGAATTCGAAAAAAAGATGATTTAACCAACATTTTGCCGAAAGAATTCAAAGTAGAATAATACAAGTGCCTGAATAACGATTGTCGACAATTATCAATTATAGAGTTGAATAACCATGTTAGTTTTACTTCTGATTAGCCGTACAAAAATAAATTAACCTTTTTGGTAATATCGTTGAACATATAAAGGATTTTACATTCTTTACTATTTATAAGGAGCGAATGTTCGATCGAATTTTTAGATTCAAATACTTTTCGAATATTTTGAGCAATTTCATGTACTTTATCTAGAAAAAATGGTTTTAATTGTGCAGCCCTTTCGTTTATAAAGTCGAAATTATTATCCATATCGGATTCAATAAGGGCAACCGGGAGCGTTTCAACAACCGCTGCAAGTCGTTCGGAATGTTTCTCTTGGACTTTACGTTCAGTGATATCGACTATAACTGCCCTAAGGCCTACAGGTAGCTGATCTTGCATAATAATGTTCATATATAGCAGCACTGGAATTTCTACTTTCTCCCTGTTGACTATTACATATTCTTCTGTCTTAATATTCTCTCCACTAAGCAATCGTTCGAAATTATCCAAAACCCGCTGCCTACAGCTGGAGTGAAAAAAATTAAAAAAAATTATACCTTTATTTAGGTCGTTCTCGGTAAACCCAAATTGAACTTGAGTATACTTATTGGCAAAAATAACTTTTCCATTAATAGCCGCTTCACATATCATTTCGGGCAATAACTCTGCTAACTCACGAAATCTTCTTTCGCTCTTAACAAGCAAATCGATGTTAAGTTTTTGGCGAAATGTACTAGTAAGTATTTCGCAAAAGGTAGAGATAAACCTTTTGTCGCTCTCTTTCCAGTTATGTTTATCGTTGTGATCAATAAAACAAATAAATCCGAAGGGGGAGTTTTTATCGAGCCATAGCGGTACGGCCATAAAAGTTTGTGCCTGCTTGGGATTGAAATAAGGAAGAATTTCGTCTGGCATATTAGCTAAACCTTCATAATGCACACACTCCCTTTTACTAAAATGATTGGTGAGCTCGGGTAAAAGTGAGTAAGGTATGGCCTGTAGCTCGTATCGTTGAGGTAGGAACTCTTCCAAATGCCATTCGAAGGTACAACTAGCCGCTTTATTACTCAAAATATTCTGGAAAATAACTATCCGACTTATATGTAAAAAATTACCCAATATCCTTAGAGACTCATTAATCTTGTATTCAAAATTTTCGTGTGTATTTAAAATAAAAGCTATTTGCGATAAAATATGCTGACGTTCAAGGGTTTTGTGAATTTTTTTTTCGTTTTCTTTTCGTTCCTTGATGGGAGACATTTTAATTATAAAAGATTTGTTGGTATCGCCAGGATAAACTTGCCAACAACGTTCGGTTTCAATTTTAATACCAGCAGCTGTAATAAAGGTGGTATCTGTCTTAGAATAGTGAGTGGTTGAAATATGGGAAACTAATTGAATCCATTTTTCCGGATTATTTATTTCATCATCAATATCATAAAAATACAATGCTTTTATTTCTGATTCAGTTAACCCATACCATTTCAGAAATGTATAGTTGGCGTACAAAATCTTTCCCTCAACAGATATCAAGGCAAATGCTTCTTCACTTTGATTAATAGCTTGAAAAACAATGGAAGTAATATCGGGTTGATCAGCAGAACATAATAGCTTGTTTTTTAAAACAGCAAGCATTAACTCTTCGCTGCTGTTGTCATGCATTATTCTCTGAAAAACAGCTGAATATGCAACAAAAGATCCATCAGAACATCGCATTTGCAAATATTCTATTCTCTGAGTATCGTAAGAATCGAAACTTAATACTGATGAAAACAATGTTTTATCAATAGGATCAATATAATTCAAAAGGCTTTTACCAACAATTTCCTTTTCTGAAAAACCTAGCTGTCGACTAATTGATGAGGAGGCATATAACACCTCATATTGCTTATTAATCACAACTAATAGCAAATCTTTAGTTATATACCTATCCAAAACTGAAAGCAAGTTTTTTAATGACTCCATAGCAAAATGCAGGCTCTAAAGCATATTAAATTACCTATAAAACACAATTTATCAACTAATTAAGATTTTTGCTTTAATAATGATTGATTTAATATTTTTCCAAACATTAACGAAAAGAATTAGGAAAGGTTTCGATAAAAAAAAATCATATTTTATTTAAAAATACGTAATTTTAGAAAAAAAAGGCTATGAAAAGCTCAAATTTCAATGCAAAAAAAGTAACCGGCTTGGCAATTATTTTTATAGTAATAAGCCGTTTGGCCATACTTTCTCAAGATTTGCAACAAGTATCACCTTTTTTTCTACCCAAAGTAATTACAGCACCTGGCACTTATTATATTCTAACACAGGGTTATAGTCGAGTACTCGAATCTAACTTCCGAATAACCTCAGGAAGTCTGACTGACAGTAGCATAGTAATCTACGAGTTTTTTCCCGTCCAAGGTGCATTTAAGGTTGTAGCCCGATCCAGCTTTTTACGGACATTCTATGGTGCAGCTTTCTATAAAAATAAGATTATAATTGCCGGAGGGTATAATGCTCAGGGCACTCCAACCCAGAGCGTATATGAATTTGATTTGCAACTGCGTAAGTGGATTGAACGTAAGCAAGGGATGAATCAAAAAAGAGCAGAATTTGCCCTTGAGGTTAGCGGAAATAAGCTATATGCAATTTATGGCGATGATAAGGGAACTATAGAAGTATACGATGAAGCACTTGGAAAATGGAACTTTGTAAATGTTGCCTACCAGGAAAATACAAAACCATTAAAAAAAATTAGAGCATCAGTAGCAATAGAGAATAATATTTACCTTTTCTCCGATGAAAGTAATTTTCTGGTTTATAATGCTTCAATAGGTAAGATTTCGAATGGAATTGCACCACCAATAAATTTATCTTTTTTCAATGTGATAAATTGTAATAGAAAAATATATTTAGCTGGTGGCTGTGATAAGTCAGGGATTGATTACAATGTTTATGTTTTTAACTCGGTAGATAATACTTGGAAAAATTCCGGAAAAATTAGTGTAGAATTATGTGGTTCAGGTCTTGTTTGTCACGGACGTATGCTCATCTTTGTAGGAGGTTCAACCACGAATATGTTCGAAAAAACTACCCCAACAGGAAATATTTTCATCTACCGTCCAATGTATTAAATTTTTATATCACCCCACACGACTCATTTTCAATTTGCTAACTCGCTACGAGGACGCGTTTTGCGCAACCATAGTTTTTGACCCTCTTCAGGCTCGGTACCTGGCTCCATGTGATTACGCTTATATAATTTTTTCACTTTCACACCATAAAGCTGACTAATGGAATGCATCGTTTCTCCTTTTTTTACTATATGAAAATCGTTCCCAGGTTCGGGCCGACAACGTTTAGGCTGTATATAAAGTAACTCGCCAGGCTGTACTTGGTAGTCTTCGGGTAATTCGTTGTATTTCCTCAACTGCCATGAAAATAGATCAAGTTCCTTGGTTAACGATTGCAGATTATCTCCCTCTTCGGCTATAATATATTTTATCCTGTTGCGTTCGTATATTTTCCTCTTTTTAACAGTAATTACAAAACTTTCATCAGAATCGGTACGGGTAAAAGTTACTTTACGGGTATAGTCGCCACTATCGAAAATATAAAGTTTATTTTCTTCGATAGTGCGAATAAGATCGCTGGCATAAGTTTTACTGGTAGCGTAACCAGCTTTTTGGAGGCCATGTGCCCAGCTTTTGTAATCATCTGAAGAGTAATCGAAAAGAAAACGGTAGCGTGGCGTTTTCATGAGAAAATCGGTATGATCTCGAAACGAATCCTCAGCACTATCGTACTTTCTAAAACACTCATCCTTAGCATCATCATCGTGATAATGCTTTTCACCATCCCATTTATGGCATTTTATCCCAAAATGATTGTTGGCCTTACGAGCTAGTGTACTATTTCCATTAGCCGACTCTATAATCCCCTGTGCAAGTGTAATGCTCGCAGGAATACCGCTACGCTTCATTTCATCAATAGCTATTTTCTTGTATTTTTCAATATACTCTTCTTTAGTCATTCGTGGTTGTGCAACAACCACCATAGTACTGCAACAAAAAATCATGAAAATCAAAAAAAGTAGTTTTTCACTCCTCATTCAGAAAGTTTTTATTAGTAATCATTAAAAAACTCAGCGCAAGGTAAATCATGAATCAACAAACGCAAGTACAATGTTCTTGCCACAAATTAGTTTACAAAAATAAAAGAATAGTTCAGTTGATATAACCAATTATATCTAAATGTGTTTCTAAAATAATTTGCTTGAGCATCTTATACTATTATCTTTGCCCAGCTTAATTATACCAACACTTTTAGTCAAAGATTGTTTTTTAAGTCAACGAGGGATAATAATTAATGAATTAAAAGAAATTACTGTGGAATATCCATGGCGACATAATCGGAGGTTTAATGCCTATCCTGAATATTTTAAACAAATTTTTGGGCATCGAGTTCAAAAGCTTACCATTGATGCTGGTTTTACATGCCCTAACCGCGATGGTACGGTTGCATACGGCGGTTGTACCTACTGTAATAACGATGCCTTTAATCCATCGTATAACAATCCCAAAAAATCAATTACCCAGCAATTGAGAGAAGGAGTAGAGTTCCACCAGGTGCGTTACCGAACAGCTCGTATGTATCTGGCCTATTTCCAGGCCTATTCTAATACATACAAGCCGCTTGATGAATTAAAAAAAATGTACGAGGAAGCACTATCATTTCCCCATGTGATAGGATTGGTCATTGGAACACGTCCCGATTGCATTGATGAATCAAAACTTGAATATCTTGCTCAACTTGCCGAGAAGTACTATATCATTATCGAGTACGGGGTCGAGTCGGTATACAATTCAACTTTAGAAAAAATTAATAGGGGTCATTCGTTCGAAAAATCGGCATGGGCATTAGAATTAACAAAAAAATATGGCATTAAAACTGGTGCTCATTTTATACTGGGTTTCCCTTACGAAACAGAACAAATGATATTAGATTCAGTAAAGGTTATCTCAGCATTACCGCTTAACACCATTAAGTTTCACCAACTTCAGATTGTTAAGTATACAGCTATGGCACGAATGTATAAGGAAAATCCTAGCTTTTTTCGTCATTATTCCCTCGATGAATATCTTGAGCTAGTATGTTCTGTTGTCGAACGTCTTAATCCAAAGTTTGTCATTGAGCGAATTGCTGGCGAAGTGCCACCTTGGTACCTCGAAGGACCTGGATGGGGTTTGCTACGAACCAATGACATTATTCGTAAATTCGAACTTAAACTCGAACAAAAAAATACATGGCAAGGACGTCTTTATTCTCCCTAAAACTCTTATCTTAGTTTATCAACCTGAACACAGCCCTTTTCCAAATTACCCATTTGAGATAATAAAAAATTGATACCCTTAACCCAATATTTGTTATTTTTACCTCGTTTAAGTTTACGATTGACGAAAATCAAAAATAATGCCTATGTCACGTTCGGTTTCGTATCTAATTTACTTCGTAATAACATGGTTATTTAATATTCAGACATTAACGGGCCAGGCTTCGTATGTTGATAAACACCCCGATAGGCTCGTACAAGCAAAAGAGCTATACGATAAAGAAAAATACGTAGCTGCACAAAATCTTTTCGATCAAGTATTGTCCGACCCAACAATAACATACCAACAGAAGACCGAGGCAGCTTATTATTCATTTCTTTGCAGCAGCCAGTTATATCACAAAGATACTAAATATAAAGGGTTAAATTTTATAGCACAATATCCTGAAAGTCCTTATGTTAATCTTGTATACTTTCAATTAGGAAACAATGAGTATGTTAATAAAAATTATAAAAACGCTATCCCATACTTTCAAATGGTCGATAAAAAATCTCTTAGTGAAGACGAAAAAGCCGAACTACATTTCAAAAAGGGTTACAGTTGGCTTATGCTCGACTCGCTCGAACGTGCCAGAATTGAATTTTACGAAATTAAAGATGTAGATAATATCTATTCGTCGGCAGCTTTATACTACTATTCCTACATAGCATTTGTACAAAAGAATTACGCAACTGCTCTTGATGGTTTTATTCGGTTAAAAGAAGACGAAAACTTTGCATCCATTGTTCCTTACTACATTGTTCAATGTTATTTTTATCTTGGGAAAAATGACGAACTAATAGCATATGCGGTACCCATTATCGATTCGGTGATTCCAAGCCGTGAAGCTGAAATTGCATACCTTATAGGAAGTGCTTTCTTTCGCAAAAACCAATACAAAGAAGCCATACCCTACTTCGAAAGATTTTTAGCTAAAGATAAAAAACCAGAACGAAGTAGTTTTTACCAGCCGGCCTATTGTTATTACCAGGTTGGCGATTATGCAAAAGCTATACCTTTATTTGAAAAAATTGCAACAGAGAATAGCCAACTAGGACAAAATGCTAGTTACCATCTGGGGTATTGCTATTTGAAAGAGAATGCCAAAGATAAAGCCATGCTTGCCTTTTCTACAGCCGCACAAGCCTCATTCGACCCAAACATTCAGGAGGATGCGTCGTTTAACTATGCTGTGCTAACCCTTGAGTTAGCAAATACTCCATTTAACAATGCAATCAAAGCCTTAAGCGATTATGTTGAACGCTACCCATATTCGCGTAGAAAAGAGGAAGCATATCAATATCTCGTTACTGCTTGTCTTAATACACGTAACTATCAAGATGCGCTCAACTATTTAAATAAGGTTCAAAACAAAGATGCAAAAGTTAGAAAAGCCTATCAAAGAGCATCGTTTTTTAGGGCACTTGAGCTGTTCAATAATTTAGATCTCGAAAATGCCAGCAAATATTTTGAGCTTGCTCAACGATACAGTTCAAGCGATCCGGTAATTGCAGCCCGCACCCTTTATTGGCAGGCCGAAATTCAGTACAGAAATAAAATTTACGACGATGCACTTGAAGGTTATCTTCAGTTCTACGATTTACCTGCAGCACGCCAAACACCAGAATTTGTTATTGCTCCATATAATATTGCCTATTGCTATTTTAATCTAAAAAAATACTCCCTCGCCCTTCAATGGTTTCAACGATTTGTTGAAAAACGATCCGATCAGATCCAGTTGATGACGGATAGTTATATCAGAATTGGCGATTGTTATTTTGCAACATCCAAATATAAAGAAGCAATTACCTATTACGCTCAAGCAATAACTAAAGGAACTACAGATAAGGACTATGCCATGTTTCAAAGAGCATTTGCTACTGGCTTGCTAGGCGATCATAAACAAAAAATAGTACTTCTTAACGAACTCATACGTACTTCTCCCAATTCTGTTTATCTCGACGATGCCCTATATGAAATCGGCCAAAGTCATCTTGCTCTTCAAAATTCGAACGAAGCTAAAAATTATTATCGAAAAATTATTGCCCAGCACCCCTTGAGCAGTTATGTTAAAAAAGCATGGTTACAGCTGGGACTTATTGACTACAATAACAATCAGTTCGACTCGGCCATTGTGAAATACAAAAAAGTTATTAACGATTATCCCAATACATCCGAGGCCCGAAGCGCATTAAATGGGATAAAAAATATTTATATTGAACTAAATCAGGTCGATGAGTTTTTGAAATTATCAAATTCTTTTAGTAGCACAAACTTAGGACAAGCAGAACAGGATTCTTTGCTATACTATTCGGCCGAAAACCTATACACCAAAAGGCAATGGAACAAAGCCATAGAAGGATACAAAAAATATATTCAATCGTTTCCAAAAGGTAACTTTACTGCCAATGCCCACTTTTACTTAGCCGATTGTTACTTACGCACCAATATGCCGACTGAAGCACTCGAACATCTCAATGTTGTAATTAGTCTTCCCCGCAACAATTTTACCGAATTAGCATTGGTTACAGCAGCACAATTAAATATCGAAAAGAAAGATTTTTATGCAGCAGTCTCCAATTGCGAATCGCTCGATAGTATAGCCGAAGTAGCTGAAAACAGAGTTACGGCTCGACTTGGAAAAGCGCTTGGATACTTCCAACTTAAACGTTATCAGGAAGCTATTATCTCGGCTCAATGGTTACTTAATACTCCCGGTATACCACAGGAAACCGAAAGGACCGCTCGATATGTGTTGGCTAAGTCGTACTTAACTTTAGGAGAAGAATCAAAAGCTATGGAACAACTTCGACGCCTTGCACGAGATGTAAAAAATAAAGAAGGTGCCGAAGCAAAATACCTCATTGCAGAAAACCTTTACAAACAGAATCAGCTAGATAAAGCTATGAAAGAAATATTCAACTTCATCGATCTTAACACACCCCACCAATACTGGGTAGCAAAGGCATATATCCTGTTAGCTCAAATTTATTTCCAAAAAAACAACACTTTTCAGGCCATTAAAACTCTCGAAAGCATTATAAACAACTACGATGTAAAAGACGATGGCATTATTCAAGAAGCGAAAGAACTTAAATCGCAATACGAAGATAAACCCAAATCCAGTAATCTAAAAAATATACAAAACACGGATTTAAATTAATGGTTCGGAAATCAATTATTTGAATTTCGGAATTGCAACGTAAAAGCTTTGTCCTATGAAAGAAACTATAAAAAAAATTGTCATTTTATTGGTAAATGCAGGAATAATTACAACGACTGGCTTTTCGCAGGAGATAAAAAAAGATATCACTGTCGTAAAACCATATCAACCTGTTGTACAAGATTTCACAAAGATAAATTTGATGCCAACAATCGCCGATACAACTGTTTCGTCCATACAATATACTTATCGAATAAACTCAGTTAAGCTGGAAGCCCCCTATTCCCCACGTAATATTTCCATGGCAAAACTTGCTCAAGAAACTGTTCCAGCTTTATTGAACAATTATATCAAAGCAGGGATTGGTAATCCATGGGCTCCTCTCCTTGAAGCAAGCTTTAACAGTGGCCGTTCCGAAAGAAGCAGCTGGGGGTTATTCTTCAGTCATCGATCGGCAAATGGTAGTGTACATTTGCAAGATTCGCGAAGTAAAATAGATGCACCTTACAAAAATACACTAGCTAGCATCCGAGGTAAGTATCTGACAAAAAAATCTGCTTTAACGGCCGACCTAAAGTATCGTTCGGAAACATATTGGTATTATGGAATTACTCCATCCTCAGCACTTTCATACGTTGCCGATAGTTTCAAGCAACGTATGCAAACAGGAACAGCAAGTTTCAGCATCAACTCGCTTAACACCGACAGTAATAAAATTCAATATAAAACCGATTTGCAATATAATTACCACACTTTTTATAGTAATCAGATTGAAAATCAGGTATTTTTAACTACTAACATTGGAAAAATGATGAGTCTTTTCTATGGAGGCTTGACAATTTCAAATCGGTTTTATGGAGCTGCCGGTAATAACGACTCATCGTACACAAACCTCTTTACACTTCGACCATACGTATCAAAAGCTAAAGGTGAATGGAAACTCCAAGGAGGTTTAAATGTTACATCCGACAAACATCTGGGTGGTACTACGTTGTATGTCTTTCCATACGCAAGTTTCGATTTTGTGATATTACCAAAAATAATGAAGATTAATCTTAGCTATGATGGTTTTGTAAACTCCAACAGTTTTGTCAACTTAATCCACGAAAACCCTTATATTAAACCAGGATTGTTCGGCAAAGCCACGAGTTGTAATAGCCAAATCAGCTCTACACTCTCGGGGATACTCAGCGACGAAATTAGCTATAGCCTTATGGGAAGCTATGCTAGTATAAAAAATCATATTTTCTTCATCAATGCTGTCGATTCTCCTTTCTTCAATTGGTTTCTTCCCGTGTACGATGATGTGGAATTGATCAATTTTGCAACAAGCTTCAACTTCAAGCTAAATGAAAAAGCACAGCTTACTTTTACTGCTCAATATAGGCATTTTGATATGCTTCGGCAAAAAAAACCTTGGGGTATACCAGCTATAACTGCTAATGGAGCTTTTATATACAATATTCGCAAGAAAATAATATCTACTACACAGCTATATTTTGTTGGACCACGATATGCTCAAAACCCTAATATAGGTAATACCACAACGCTAAACGCATTTGTCGACCTAAATGAAAAGATTGAGTATCGATATACCGAAAAATTTTCAGTATTTTTGGAATTGAAAAATATAACCGCTTCCAAGTATGCTTATTGGAATCAGTATACAAGTTATCGCTTTCAGGTATTAGGCGGAGCAATGTTTCTGTTTTAACATACTTGTAGTCCTTATTTACTTTTCGGTCAATAATGAGAATATTAAAAATAAAAAAAATAATATGGACTGTTGTCCTATGTCTTGTATGTGTAGGTGTGATAATCACCTACTTATACGAACATACGCGTTGTAGCACGGCCAAATATATTTATTCGAGCCTTCAAAAGATACCAAAAAATAAAGCTGCAATTATTCTTGGTACCAGTAAATACACAAAAAATAAAAATCCCAATCCCTATTTTTACAATCGTATAGCAGCAGCCGAGTTGCTTTACCGTTCGGGCAAAGTTAAATACTTGATTTTAAGTGGCGACAATCGTCATCGATCGTACAACGAACCTATGATGATGAAACGGGAACTTAATCGGCGAGGAATACCCGACAGTGTAATTTTCCTTGACTATGCTGGGCTTAGAACTTTCGATTCAGTTATCAGAGGATATAAAGTATTTGGCCAAAGAAGCTTTATTATTGTTTCTCAACGATTTCAAGTCGAACGTGCAGTTTACATTGCACACCAGTTTGGGATAGGTGCAATAGGTTTTGTAGCCGATAGCGTCGATGAACCTGAAGATCTTCTCATGTTAATAAGAGAACACTTTGCCCGTATACTAATGTATTGGGACATTATTACAAAACGCGAACCCAAGTTTCTTGGACCGGTTATAACTATACCCTAATTAACTTTTCTTCTGTCGATTAACCACTGTTCGAACAAAATCCACAAATAAAGGATGTGGGTTTAGAACAGTACTTTGATATTCGGGGTGAAACTGTACTCCAATAAACCAAGGATGCGAGGGAATTTCGACAATCTCCACCAAATTA
The DNA here is from genome assembly GCA_026416115.1 of Bacteroidales bacterium. Classification (GTDB taxonomy): domain Bacteria; phylum Bacteroidota; class Bacteroidia; order Bacteroidales; family DTGW01; genus JAKPGM01. The sequence continues at coordinate 18,087 of JAOAFU010000075.1, forward strand.
CTATCGGGGTTTATACCTACTGCCTGCATACCTGCTTTCTCGAAGAAAGGCAAGTATTCGTTGTTGAATTCGAATCTATGTCGATGTCGTTCAGAAATCTGTGTGATACCATAGGCTTTGTAGGCACGACTACCCTTTTTGATAACACACGGATAAGCACCCAATCGCATGGTACCGCCTTTTTCGGTTACACCTTTCTGGCTCTCCATAAGATCAATAACAGGATGTTCTGTAGTGCGAACCATCTCGGTCGAATGGGCATCGGACCAGCCAATTACATTACGAGCAAACTCTATTACAGCACACTGCATACCCAAACATATACCAAAAAAGGGTATCTGGCGTTCGCGGGCAAATTTTACCGACAAAATTTTGCCCTCAATGCCTCTATCTCCAAATCCTGGAGCTACAATAATTCCTTCCTTATCTCCCAAAAGAGACTCTATTGTCTGTTCGGTAATTTTTTCGGAATGTATACAGGTTAGATCAACCTTACAATCATTTACAGCTCCAGCATGTTGTAACGATTCAATGATGGACTTGTAAGAATCTTTTAATTCGACATACTTGCCTACAAGCGCAATCCGAACACAATGTTTTGGATTTTTAAGCTTTTCCAGAAACTCAACCCATTTCGAAAGATCTGGTTCAGTTCCTTCCTTGAGATTAAGTTTTTTTAGTACAATTATATCGAGCTTTTCTTTTTGCATCATCAAAGGAACCTCATAGATGGTACTTACGTCGATCGACTGAACCACTGCATCGAGTTCAACATTGCAAAAAAGTGCTACTTTTTTTCGGATGTCCTGAGTTAATTCATGCTCAGTGCGTAAAACAAGCACATCGGGCTGAATCCCATTTTCGAGCAAAATCTTAACGCTATGCTGAGTTGGCTTGGTTTTAAGCTCGCCCGAAGCAGAGAGAAAGGGAACCAAAGTCAAGTGGATAACAATCGCATTAGTTGAGCCCAATTCCCATTTAAGCTGTCGAACCGCTTCAATATAGGGTAACGATTCTATATCGCCTACAGTACCTCCTATTTCGGTAATTACGACATCGTATTTGAAACGAGAACCTAATAGCTTGATTCTACGCTTAATTTCGTCGGTAATATGAGGAATTACCTGAACAGTCTTTCCCAAATAGTCCCCTCTACGCTCTTTTGTAATAACTGTTTGATATATCTTACCGGTGGTCACATTATTAGCCTGAGAAGTAGGAACCCCTAAAAACCGCTCGTAGTGACCTAAATCGAGATCCGTTTCAGCACCATCGTTGGTAACATAACACTCTCCATGCTCATAAGGATTGAGTGTGCCGGGATCGACATTAATGTATGGATCGAGCTTTTGAATGGTTACCGAATAACCACGCGATTGTAACAATTTGGCTAATGAGGCAGATATAATACCTTTACCTAACGATGAGGTAACTCCTCCGGTAACAAAAATATATTTTGTATTGCTCGCAGATGTGCTCATAATCCAGGTTGCCCTTAATCGTTAACCATATTTTCTATAATACGGATTTTCTGCTCTAAAACTTTTATTTCTTCTTTGGCATTATCGATTTTTTGCTGAACATCCCTAATCATTGATTCAGCATTTTTGGTTTTAGCAAAAAATCCAATGTTATTTTCCCAAACCACAATATCGCTCTCCAGTTTTTTTAGCTGAGAGATTAAACGATCGCGCTCACGATTAAGCTGGGTTTCGCTTTTCTTTTGAGCAACCTGTTCAATTTTCGATTTAAACTTTTCTATACGTCGTTTACCATCATCGACTCGTAAGCCTTCAAAAATACGATCTATGGCTTTTTTGTATCTTTGCTGTACTTCTTGCTTGTTTTTTAAGGGAACGAAACCAATTTCGGACCATCTGCGCTGAAATTCTTTAAGCTTATTGAAATTAACCTCTGTATCGCTATCAAACTGATAATTTTCTATTTCCTCTATAAGCGCTAGTTTAGCTTTAAGATTTTCATCATACTTCGAGTCGATCTGAGCAAAATATGCAGCCTTATTATTAAAGAAAGTATCGCAGGCGGCTCTAAACCGCTTCCAAATCTGATCGCTATATTTACGGGGAACTGGCCCTATTTCCTTCCAGCGTTTTTGTATATTAATAAGATCTTCGGTCGTTTTTTTCCATTCTGTACTATCTTTTAAAGCTTCTGCCTGAACACAAAGATCAAGTTTTAGCTGAAGGTTATTGTTTTGCTCCTCCTTTATTTTATTGTAATAGGCTCGTTTTTGAGCAAAAAATTCATCACAAGCCTTACGAAAACGCTCGTAAATTTTATTATTATCTTTTCTGGGAGCAAATCCAATAGTACGCCAAACCTTCTGAATTTCGATAATTTCTTTAGTACGTTCCTCCCATTCTTTCATATGTTGAGGAAGTTGCTGTAAAATGGCTTCGATTTTTTCACAAAGAACTGTCTTTGCTCCAAGATTTTTTAGCTGTGATGCTTTAAGATTATCGTAATATTCTTGATGCCGCTTATTGATTTTGGATGTTATTTCTTTAAACCGGTTCCAAATCTCTGCACGATTTTCAACGGGAACAGGCCCAATTTCACGCCATTTGTTATGATATTCCTGCAGCATCCTAAAAGCCTTAACAGCCGATGGTTCTAATAATAATGCTTCTGCTTGCTCACAAAGTTCTATTTTGGCTTCCAGATTTTTCTTCAGATCTAAGTCTCGTAGTTCCTTATTTATCTTTATGTAATCGTAAAACTTCTCAACATAATAATTATAACTTTCCCATAAATTGCTTACCTCATGCTGTGGTACTGGTCCAACCGAACGCCATTTTCTTTGTAACTCTCTAAACTGGTGAAAGGTTTCGTGCAACGACTCGGTCGTGCTCGTGAGCTCCTTTATTTGTTCGATTATTTCGCGTTTGATTCGTAAGTTTTCGGCTTTTTCTGCTTCAGATTTTTTGGTATATTCAGCCTTGACCTCTTTATAATGTTTAAGAATTTCTTTTAATTTTTCTTCTAAACCATCGGGTTGTGGCTTAAAGTCTTCGGGATTCCCACCTTCATCAAGAAATTGCTTTCGTAGTCGTTCAATTTCCGATTTATGTTTTTTGTAAAAGTGTATTTTAATATTTTCGATATCAACCCTTATTGCCTCAATTTGACCCTCCTTAACCAGCTTTTCTGCAAGATTCACAAGTTCTTCTTTTGAAAGCTGGCTATAATCAGCCGCTTCGCTCAATGTTTCCTCGTCAATCTCTTCATCAGCCAGCTCTTCGGGAACTGCAACATCCTCAGGAAGAATAACATGTTCGTCGATATACTGCACTTCCTCTTCAACAACGAACAACGCGTTACTTTCGTTTGTTACATTTTCAGTCGGTATAACCGATGGGATGTCTTCATTCATATGTTCAGCCAGAACATCAGTTCTGCTGATTTGTTCATTTTGAACAGAATTCACATTGGTGGGTTCCATACACAAAATAGATATTTTTTGAAGGTACGAAAATAGATATTTACCCCTTAATTGTCAAAGGTTTTTTTAAAAAAGTATTCTTACGTAAAATTTATATAAAAATTTGTATCGCTCAAGGTATCGAGATAAGAGGTAGAACCGACGAAACTAAAATTAAGGAGTCAAATATTGTGGAGCTGGCGGGAATCGAACCCGCGTCCAAACAAGAAACAGAAACGCTTTCTACATGCTTAGCCAATTCTTGATTGTCGGGCGAAAACTGGCAATTGGCAACCTATTTTCGCCTTAGCCCTGTCATTCTGACTGGTCGGTCAGGACACCCGACCAGCGAGCCCAATCTCACGAGCGCCGCTTGACCAACGAGCGTTGGGCTAGCTCATTGAGCGACGTCTTGTCCCTAACACCTAGGTTAAGGATAAAGCCAATCTACTGTACTTCGATTAGGCTGCAAGAGCGTAATTGTAATCGCCTTTTATTGTTTGCAACCCTTGTTAAGGCCGTTGTTGCCTGGGCCTGCATGCTTACCTTTCCATTTGCCTTGCTGTCAAAACCAGTCAGCCCCGCAATTATTAGGGTAATACAAATTCTATGCAAATATACACCATAGTATTGTAATTAATCGAAAAATATTTATTCAATAATCAAATGTTAAATTTTAAACCCAATATAATAAATAAACCCTTATAACATAAAATTTAGTTGCTTGCGATTTTAGCAAAAACTAATTTTGCAAGAAATATCGATACATTCTATGGAAAAAACAAAAGCATACGTTTTACTATCGGGAGGACAGGATTCCTTTGTAAGTCTCATTTGGGCTATGCAAAATTTCGAGTCTATCGAAGCCGTAAGTGTTTCTTATCGTCAGCTGCATAGCAAAGAGCTGCTCTATGCGGGTCGATTGACAGAAAAATATAAAGTACCACACTTCATATACGATATCGATAATTTTTTTCAGCAACTAACTGTAAGTTCTCTTCTTAATGGAGAAAATCACAACCAAACCCATCAACTTTCGTCCGAGCTTCCTGCTAGTTTTGTGCCAAATCGAAATGGAATTTTTCTAACTATCGTTGCTACACATGCTTTCAGGTATCGTCATAAACAAATTCATCTTGTAACTGGTGTTTGTCAAACCGATTTTTCGGGATATCCCGACTGTCGCGACAACTACATTCGAACAAAAGCATTAGAGCTTTCGTTGGGACTCGATCTACCTGTATATATTCATACTCCATTGATGTGGAAAAATAAAGCAGAAACGTTTAAAATGGCAGAAGAGATGGGGGTACTTGACGACTTAATTGAGAACACCCTCAGTTGTTACAATGGTATTGAAACACTACACCCCTGGGGACGTGGATGCGAAAACTGCCCTGCCTGTCGCCTTCGAAAAAACGGATATGAATCTTTCATAAAGATATATCACTCATGATTGTTCGAGATAGCGAATTTTTTATAAGCGAAATTTTCCGATCAATTCAAGGAGAGGGCAATTATGCAGGAATAAACAGCCTGTTTATTCGATTTCAGTTCTGCCAACTTACATGCAACTGGTGCGACAGCAAATACACATGGTACGAAAAATCGGGGAGTTTTAAACTTTATAGCAAAAAGGAATTAATCGATTTGATCGAAAACAATCCTTGTAAACATATCATCTTCACTGGCGGTGAGCCATCCCTTTACAGACTCGATCTGCTATACAACAAAAACAAAAAATTTCATGTCGAAACTAATGGAAATATAATCCCTATACTTCCTCTTGATATTACGCTCGCAGATGGTACCCATATAAACCGTCAGGCGATGAACGAAAAAATTATCGAACAATTTAACTGGGTTGTTTCGCCGAAGTTAAAAAATGCCTATCAGGAAATTGATGAGACATCCCTATGTTTTTGGGCAAGCCGCTCTTACGCAATATTTAAATTTATCATTCGCGACATCGAAGATCTTGATGAAATTGAATACTGGCAAAAAAAGTGCAGCATAGCAATTGATAAAATTTATGTTGGGATTGAAGGTATTTCTTTGCACTCTCAACTTCGGCCCGAAATAGTGGACGCAATAATAGCAAAGGGGTATCACTTCTCCCCTCGTTTACACATCATGTTATGGGGCAACAAAAGAGGAAAATAATTATTAAGTGTTCCCTGATTTTGAAAAAAAATTACTTTTGTAGGTTTATTTAAGAATTGTTTTACTAAAATTGTTTAGCCGTGGATATATTTGACAAAATTGAAAGGAATCGAGGCCCATTGGGTCAATATCAGAAGGATGCCGAAGGTTATTTTATGTTTCCCAAGCTTGAAGGCGAAATTGGACCCTATATGGAATTCAAGGGTCGCAAAATGCTTAATTGGAGTTTAAACAATTATCTGGGTCTAGCTAATCATCCCGAAGTGCGTAAAGCCGATGCCGAAGCGGCTGCACAATATGGTTTGGCTTACCCTATGGGAGCACGAATGATGTCGGGTCAAACGGACAAACACGAAGAATTAGAACAACGTCTAGCCCGTTTTGTAAAACGTGAATCTGCCTATGTAGTAAATTATGGCTATCAGGCTATGGTTTCAATTATCGACACCTTACTTAGCCGTAACGATGTGGTAGTTTACGATTCAGAAGCTCATGCGTGTATCATCGATGGATTGAGGCTTCACATGGGTAAACGCTTTGTATACCCCCACAATAATATGCAGAAACTTGAAAAAGAACTTGAACGAGCTAGTAAACTGGCAGCCGAAACAAAAGGTGGTATCCTGGTGATTACTGAAGGAGTTTTCGGTATGTCGGGCGATTTGGGCAAACTCGATGAAATCGTTGCGCTAAAGAAAAAATATAATTTCCGCTTACTAATTGACGATGCACATGGATTTGGAACTATGGGACCAACTGGCGCTGGAACCGACGAACATTTTGGAGTACAGAATGAAGTAGATATTTATTTTGGAACTTTTGCTAAGAGTATGGCGCTCATCGGAGGTTTTGTGGCTGCCCGTAAAGATGTTGTAGACTACTTGCGTTATAACATGCGCTCTCAAATTTTTGCAAAATCACTTCCCATGGCTTGTGTTATTGGAGCCTTAAAACGTCTCGATATTATCGAAACCGACCCTTCGTTGCGTAAAAAGCTCTGGGACAATGTTAATGCCCTACAAAAAGGACTCAAAGCTAAAGGTCTCAACTTGGGCAACAGCAACTCACCCGTAACCCCTGTTTTCCTATCGGGTAATCCATTCGAAGCTACTGCAGTTGTATACGATCTTCGCGAAAACTACAACATCTTCTGTTCGATGGTTACCTATCCAGTTGTACCTAAGGGAGTTATCATGCTTAGACTAATTCCTACAGCGGCCCACTCTCCCGAAGATATCGACAAAACAGTCAAAGCTTTTGCCGAAGTTGCCGATAAACTAAAAGCTGGAAAATATCAGGCTGATAAAGTAGTGACTGCTACTGATAAATAAAATTTATTGCTGGGTATAATTTGAAAAAGGCGGGGATTCCTCGCCTTTTTTTGTGGAAAATTCATTAGAAGTTTTTTATTTTACTTTCGAAAAAATATAGCTAAACAAAAAATATTTTATGGAAAAGCCTTTTTCATCTTTCCTCGAATTAGTTAATCAAAGGTACAGCGTACGTTCATTTAACAGTAACCCTGTTGACGATGAACTAATAAAACAATGCCTCAGGGCTGCACATCTGGCTCCTTCGGCATGTAATGCACAACCTTGGAAATTTATCGTAGTTAACGATCCAATACTAAAAAACCAGCTTGCCGATGCAACCTCGAAGCATATCGTTCCTATGAATCATTTTACCAAGCAGGCACCTGTTCATGTTGTAGTAATTCTCGAAAAACCTAATCTTACCTCGGCTATTGGTTCGGTCATTCAGAACAAACCCTACACCCTTATCGATATTGGAATTGCTACAGCTCATTTTTGTTTACAGGCTACTGCACTGGGATTGGGTACCTGTATTATTGGTTGGTTCGACGAAAAGAAAGTTCGAAAGCTTCTTCAAATACCTCCATTTAGTCGTCCGGTTCTCATTATTGCTCTGGGTTACCCCGAAAAACCCGATGTGCCTGCTAAGCACCGAAAACCTTTTGAAAATATTTTTAATTACAACAAGTACTGACTTTTCCATATTTTTATCACAAAAGACATGACAAAAAAGTTATATTGTTGAAAAACAATTTAAAATATGTTGACAAAAATTTGACAAACTGAATTTCATCGACTAAAATAATCCTTATCTTTACTCAAACGCTTCGCACTATATAGTGTTTGAGTAAAGGAGAATTGAAAATGTTTCAGGAACTTATACAAGCATCGAAGCTAAGTATTAGCAAAGGAGCATATCAACTAAGGTATGATGAAAAAAGCCATACCGTTCAGGTTATCGACAAACGGCATGGCATTGTAAATTATGTTGTAGAAGGTGAAGACGATGAAATGCTAACAGCAACTTATATCTACTTTGGCATCAAACACCTCGAGAGCATTTCAAATGTTAGTTAATTATAAAGAGGCTAAAATCTTTTTTACTGTTTCGGCAATAACTTTCCCTTCTGCCTTACCAGCAAGTTCTTTAGAAGCTACGCCCATTACTTTGCCCATATCAGCCGGCGATTTAGCCCCTACTCTCTCTACGATAATACGTATCGTTTTTTCAAGTTCTTCGACCGACATTTGTGCTGGCAAATATTTTTCAATCACCGAAGCCTCGAAAAGTTCTTTTTCTGCAAGGTCGGCACGATTTTGGGCATTATAAATTTCGGCCGACTCCTTTCGCTGCTTAACCAAACGCTGTAAAACCTTTATTTCTACTTCGGGTGTAAGTTCATCCGAAGCGCCTTTCTCGGTTTTTGCCAACAACAAAGCTGCCTTTATAGCGCGGAGTGCTTCGAGCTTCTCTTTCTCCTTGCTAAGCATAGCAGTTTTAATGTCTTCGTTTATGGTTTCGAAAAGACCCATAGCCTTAGTTTTTAAAAAATCAAGCAATTAAAACTTATTTACCTGAAAAGTTTTATCTCCTTTCACAAAAAAATCGACGATTTGTCGTGCAGCAGCAAGTCCGGCATTATTATTTGCTTCGTGCGTCTGTGCTCCACACTTTTTTGGAGTAAAATAGAACCTTCCTGCATATTTTTCGGCAATGATAGCAGCGTTATCGGGTGCCACATCTGCAACGTAAATGAAATCGGGGCGTTTTTCGAACATTTGTAATAACCCATCTTCATCAATCACCTCTTTGCGAGCCGTATTTATAAGACAGGCACCTTGCGGCATCACTGAGAGTAATTCGAATCCAACCGATTTTTTAGTTTGCTCGTTGGCCGGAATATGAAGCGACACATACTGGTTAGAAGAAAACAAATGCTGAACCGAATCAATCCATTTTACTCCATCCTTATCCATCAAGTTTTTATCGACGAATGGGTCGTAAGCTGCCACTTCCATACCAAATCCATGGGCTATCTGCGCCACTAAACGACCTATATAACCATATCCGTAAATACCCATGGTTTTCCCTCGTAATTCGGTACCTGTAGAACCATCGAACTGATTACGGATTTTGTAAATCAGCATTCCAAAAACCAATTCAGCTACCGCATTAGCATTTTGTCCGGGAGTATTCATTGCTACAATTTTTCTCTCGGAACAAGCCGAAAGGTCAATATTATCGTATCCTGCACCGGCACGCACCACAATTTCGAGGTTAGGAGCTGCAGCTACAACATCCCTATCGACAATATCGCTTCTAATGATTAAGGCATTAGCTTCTGCAACTGCCTTTAGTAGATCTTCTTTAGAGGAGTATTTTTCAAGCAGTTGAAATTTAAAACCGGCATCGGTTATTATTTTTTTTATACTCTCAACTGCACCTTTGGCAAAAGGCTTCTCAGTTGCTACCAGCACCGTTTTCATATAACTAAAGTTTTAATTTTTTGCTTCAAATTCCTTCATAGCTTCTACCAAGGTAATCACACTTTCCTTGGGTAGTGCATTGTAGATCGACGCCCTAAATCCTCCTACCGACCTATGGCCTTTAATTCCTACAATACCTTTAGATTTTGCAAACTCAAGAAAGGGAGCTTCAAGATCTTTGTATTCGTCGTTCATTACAAAACAAACATTCATAAGCGAACGATCTTCAACATCGCGTACAGGGCAACGGAATAATTTATTTCTATCAATTTCGTCGTATAGTATCTGTGCCTTTTCAACGTTCTTTTTGTAAATAGCTTGAACACCACCTAAAGACTTTAACCACTTCAGGGTTTGAAGACATGCAAAAATTGCAAAAACAGGTGGAGTGTTGTACAACGAGTTGTTTTCGACATGTGTACGATAATCGAGCATTGCAGGGATAGAACGTTTAATATTACCCAACAAGTCATTCTTAATAATTACAAATGCTACGCCGGCAGGTCCAAGATTTTTCTGTGCACCACCATAAATAATTCCATATTTCGATACATCCATAGGACGACTTAAAATATCCGACGATGCATCGGCAAAAAGAGGAACCTTAACAGTTGGATCGGTCTTTAGCTCGGTTCCATAAATAGTATTATTGGTTGTAATGTGGAAATAATCAACATCATCGGGAACCGTATAGTTTTTAGGAATATAAGTATAGTTATCGGCTTTCGAAGAGGCTACTTCGATCACTTCTCCAAAAAACTTAGCCTCTTTCATAGCTTTACTGGCCCATGCACCAGAATTTAAATAAGCTGCCTTGGTATTGAGAAAGTTATAGGGTATCATAGCAAACTGAAGACTTGCTCCTCCACCTAAAAACAAAATGGTGTAGCCGGAAGGAATGTCGAGTAACTCTTTAAACAGTTCTTGCGTTTCGCTTAATATGCCTTCAAACTCCTTACTACGATGGGATATCTCTAGTATCGACATACCTATCCCATTCAAGTCTAACACCGCCTTCGAGGTTTGTTCTAAGGTATACTCCGGTAATACAGAAGGTCCCGGATTAAAATTGTGCTTTCTCATAAAGTTCTATTTTGTTTTGCTTTTTTATTTGGTTAAAACAGTTCAAAATTTGCCTCAAAAGTAATGATTAATTACGTATTTTATTTTCGTTTGAAGAAAAATTGTTAAAATTTTCACAATATTTTTCAACCACTAATGCATTATTTGAAAATTCGGGTACAATAGGGGCTTGGTCGGGTGTAAAACAGTATTCAAGCACATCATCAAGCCCATTCTTCTTTAATCTATGCCGTTGTGCTGCTTTTTCGATATACCCTAAAATATCTTCTTTCGCAAGCGACCAAAGATCTGTTGAAGCAATAGTACTGTCGCATACGGTATAATAAACACCTGTCTCTAATAATCTCTCTGCAAGAGCACCAGCAAAGATGGTATCTTCTAAACTAAACCTATCTTTCCATCCTGCACAAAAAATCACTACAGGATGCTTTTGATTAACAAGAAAATCGGTTAGTGCACTTATATTTAAAAACGAACCAACTACCACCTTATAAGATTTTTCGGCCATATGGATGGCCTGTGTACCGTTGGTAGTACTGTATACTAGAACTTTTCCATTTACAACTTCAGGCGTAAAATTAAACGGCGAATTACCAAGATCGGCAAAACTACATTTTATTCCATCCCGTTCGGCAGCAACCAGAAATCCCCTTTTTTTATACAGATGAGCTTCTTCGACAGTTTGAACTGGAATAATCTGACTTACTCCATTTATAAAAGCTGTACAAATAGCTGTTGTTGCACGAAGGATATCCACAATTACAACAATAGCCTCATCGTTGTGAAAACGATGATACATGGCTGGCGAAAAACAAACCTCAACAGGTAATTTATCTATCATAGCTTTAGATTGCTTATTTCAATACTCCCGATGACACAAAAGGCATATCGGTAATCTGGGCTTTAAGCATTTTGCCTCTTATTTCGATATATATTTCCTGTCCTAATATTTCGTAACCAGCTGAGACATAACCCATGCCTATCCCTTCTTTCAAAACTGGCGATAGGGTACCACTAGTTACAATACCAATTGTTTCTCCATTCATATTTTTAATATTGTACCCATGGCGGGGTATCCCTTTATCGATCATGCGAAATCCCACTCGACGACGATTAACACCTTTATTTTTCTGTTCTAGAAGCAAATCTTTGTCTATAAAATTTTTATACGATTCAAACTTAACAATCCACCCCAAATTTGCCTCAATGGGCGAAGTAGTATCATCAATGTCGTTTCCATACAAACAATACCCCATTTCGAGCCTAAGTGTATCGCGCGCTCCTAGTCCAGCTGGTTTCATACCAATGGGATGACCACTCTCAAAAATTGCATCCCAAATAACTTCAGCATACTTTTTGTCGAAGTATATTTCGAACCCTCCTGCACCAGTATAACCAGTAGCCGAAATAATCACATCACGTACACCAGCAAACACATCTTGTACAAAAGTATAATATTTTAAGTCATCCAATTTTACACCAGTCAGTGGCTGCAGAACATTTACTGCCAATGGTCCCTGAATAGCTAACTGAGCAAAACTATCCGATACATTATTTAATTCTACGCCAAAAGAATTTTGCTGAAGTAACCAATTCCAATCCTTGTCAATATTAGAAGCATTAACTACCAACAAATATCTGTCGCCGCTAAACCTGTAAACTAATATATCGTCGACAATTCCGCCCTTCCCATTAGGAAAACAAGAATATTGAACTTTTCCGTCGTAAAGTTTTGAAACATCGTTTGTAGTAACATACTGTAGAAAATCTAAAGCATGCTTCCCTTCTACCCAAATTTCTCCCATGTGAGATACATCGAAGACTCCAGCACATTGTCTTACAGTGAGATGTTCGTCGGTTATTCCAGAATATTCTACAGGCATATAAAAACCCGCAAAGGGTACCATCTTTGCCCCCATTGCTATATGTCTTTCGGCAAATGGGGTGAATTTAAGCTCTTGTTGCGGCTTGTCCATTTCTTTAGTTTAAAGCTGCAAATTTATACAATTATACACAATTCGGTATCCTAACATAAAATTAGCTCAAAAATCGTAATGAAAATTTAAATAAAGCGTTATTATTCTGAAATGCAAGATAGGTTAGTCAATAAAGATATCAAATTCATATAGTACAAATAAAAATATATGGCACGACAAATTTCGTCAAATATCCAAACATTAACTTATTTTGTAGGTTCTTTGTTTTAAAAGTTTTCGCATGAGAATAGTTATAGTTTTTCTTTTACTTGGAAGTATTTACAACACCTATAGCCAATCGCCAAACTTCATACAACAAATTGACGAATTACAAGCTCAAATCCGATATTTAAGCAACGACTCCGATCGGATAGTATTGGGACAAAAAATTTGTCAGTTGTTGTCGGAATGGTTAAAAAACGAAACAACATTTAATGAAACGTCACGACCCAAGCACGTGGGTAGGGTAAACTCGCCTGATAAAAGATTCAATGTTTTTACTTTTAATATTCCTCTAATTGATGGCACGCATCGATTTGCCGGCATAATTCAGATGCGTCCAAAAGATGGGTTATGCAAAATATATATACTTAATGATATCTCGAAACAATACGAATCACGCCCCGTTTTTGAACAATTCTTGCCCGAACGCTGGTATGGCAGCCTTTATTACGAAATTATACCGCGTAAGGTTGAAGACAAAAAAATATATGTTCTGCTTGGCTCATGTTTAAACAATAGCTTATTTACTAACAAAAAAATTATCGAAACCCTTTGGTTCGACGAGAACGAAAATCCAATTTTTGGCTTTCCCTTGTTCGATTATGGGTTAAAGGTTCAGTCGAGGGTAATATTTGAATATACTATTATGGCACAAATGTCGATACATTACAATAAAAAGCTCGATATGATCATTTTTGATCATTTGGCACCCTCCTCACCTTTGTATACAAATAACTACAAATTTTACGGCCCTGACGCTTCGTACGATGGATTTAAATTTAAAGATGGTCTTTGGCGTTTCTGGCCCAACATAAACCCTTATTCTCGAAGATGAAAGTCCCGCCATTGATTTGCCATGATCGTTTTCGGCGGGACTCTCGGGTATAGAGAGGGTAACAATCGCTTAGTTAGGGAAAACTGCCGCTTTGGGTATTATGCCAACCGTATAGGATTTAATCTTTTGGCCCGATGCACTATAACGAGTCATCTCTCCACTTGATACATAATCCTTCGCATCGAAAACATATATTTCGCCATTAGTCGGATTGACCGAAAAACCATAAAAATAACCTTCGATGATAGGTGCCGATTCGAGATTTGTGGCATCAATACTAAACTTCCAAATACCATTAAACCCAAAACCTGCCCCATAATACAGTGCATCCTTATCCTTATTAATCGCTATCATGCTCGGATGATAGTTCTTACCAATCGTATATGTTGCTAATACTTTATAGGAATTAACATCGATTTTTACCAATGAAGAAGGCTTGTCGTTTTCGCTATTACTCCAATCAGAGACGCCCGAACATAATACCCAGAGATAACCATTTTTGTCTTTCACCATGTGCTGAGGATTATGCCCAACAACTATTCTTTTTTCAACCTTTAAAGTCGAGGGATCAAATATAACCAGGGTAGAATCTACCCCCCAACCACCTCCATTGGCTATCCACAATTTTTTGTTAATCTCTGCTATTCCTTCTGGTCCCGCACCAATAGCAATGGTAGTGTCAACTTTCAAAGTTGTTACATCAAAAATAGCTAAGCAACCATTAAATCCATCACCCCATTGAGTTACGTAACCTTTATTTTGATAAAAGGCAACAAAACGAGGACTCATCAAGTTTTCAACCACACCTGCCTGCTTAAAATCGTCGGCATTTACTACTTCAATTTTGTTTGAATTGTTTACTACTAAATAAGCCTTACCCTTATAAATGGACATAGACTGTAATACATCGCCCAACGGTCGACCATTTGTCGAACTGAAGATATCCTCTTTTACGCTATCGGTTGAAAAGCTTAAAAAAGCAACCGTTGCATTTGAATGTCCAAATGTACCTTCGTGAAGTATGAAGGCTCCATTTGAATATAAACCTGCTGGTTTCTCATTATCGTCTTCAGTACAGGCAGCAAAAAACAACAACGAAAACACTGTGTAATACAATAAACTCTTTTTTTTCATAGGGTTCATTTTTAAATTATTAATAATTTTCATGGCTTAGCTGAAAAATCCAATGTAAGGGTCAACAAATAGTTGCGCATGGGCATAGCATAATATTGTCGCACCTGATATAGTTCGTTCCATAAATTATTAATTCTTAGCTGGAGGTTTGTTTTTAGATAACTAGTATTAAAAGTTATACCTAAAAACAAATCGGCGACTTGAAAATCTGGTAATCGTTTTCCAAGCGAATACCTAACTCCTGTATAATTATGAATATAACCTAATGTCATATTTTTGTATACAAACGCTTGACTAAGATTTGCCTTGTAAATGGGCACATAATCGGGAGGATAGTTACTCCAAACACCGTTGTTCTGGAGTGTTCTGGCGTGTGTATACTGATAGCTCACTGTCGTTAAAGTACGAAAATTTGTAAGTTCGCAAATCGATTTAACCTTTAGCTCAAAGCCTTCCGACTTTCCTTTTGATTTATTTACTGGTTGCCATTTACCACTTATCTCATTGGGTTGCCAAATTATCCAATTGCTGATATAATTGTAAAAAAACGATTGAGAAGATTCTAAATTTATCAAACCCCAAACAACAGCATGTTGCTGTAATGATACTTCCCCTGACCATCCCTTCTCTGGTTTAAGATT
Source organism: Bacteroidales bacterium (assembly GCA_026416115.1). Taxonomy (GTDB): domain Bacteria; phylum Bacteroidota; class Bacteroidia; order Bacteroidales; family DTGW01; genus JAKPGM01. The sequence goes on from JAOAFU010000075.1 coordinate 33,383, forward strand.
GGGATTTCCCTTGGCAAAAGCATCCTCTTTCCAAAACAGATCGTTAAGAGTGGGTATTCGATAGTTCTTCGAAAAATTTGATGAAAAACGAAGGTATTGGCTAATCTTATACTCAAAACCAGCGCTGTAGACTATAGGTACAAAATATGTGACATATTCCTGTCGACAACCGATCATAAAATTAGCACGTTTGCCGATGTTTTCAACTTTATATTGCAGAAACAAGGCTGTGCGATTACGGGTAGGTTTATCGGTCGAATAGCCTTCTGAAAAAGCTACATCGTAGGTATGATTAAACCCTACTTGTATCCACTGATTTTTCAGAAACCAAAGTCTTGTTTCTAATTCGGTTACATACGAACGCGAATTATTGTTTGTAGCTTCTTGACTAGGATCGAAATAAAGAATCTTATTGTACACGTAGGCATTTCGGATTGAAAAAACAACAGCCGAATCGACGTATTTCCATTGAACATTCATCAGAAAATTATCATCATCTTGATGTGTTAGATTAGGATTCGAACTAGTCATCATCGTTTGAATATCCTTTCCATAATGCTGAATCCAACACGAAGCCTTCAATACCGAACGATTCGATGTTCTAAAAAACAGCTGTGGCATAAAGCCGTACTGCTTCATTCCTGCATTGGTCTGTCGAATAGTTCGCTGATAATAATCGGCTGTATTTTTAAAAGGAAAATCATTGTCCGATTCTTGAAAAAATACCTTTAACCCCGAAGCCAATCGATTATTTCCCATTTTAAACCCAACTCCCATGCTTTTATTACCAAAGCTACCCAGCGAAGGGGAGACCCAAATATGGTTAGGCTGTTGAATGAATCCAGAACTTCCGAGATGAACGATTCCGGTCATCGTTCCACTCCCATAGTTTACCCCCGATCCCCCATATTGAATCGAGGCGTTGTCGAGAAAACAAGCAGGAACGACCGAAAGATTAAACTGTCCGTTCATTGGGCTTTGCAAGTTAATCTCTTCCCAAACAACAGCAGTGTGCGAAGCCGAAAGCCCCCTCACCGAGACAGTTGATAAACCACCTGGTCCATAATTATTAACATTAAGTCCAGCATAAGTGAGTAATTCGGGCAAAGCAAGATTTCGTCCCGCGCGAAGAATAAAGGTATCGAGCGACTGCACTTGAGTTCCAATCGACAGTACTTCGAATCGAGGCTTAGTTACATGAACTGCATCAATATTGTATACGCTGTCGATACCCTCGGCAAAACCAAAACTACATGCAAAATGCGCAAAAAAAAGTATAACCCAAAAATACTTCATTGTTACAAATGATTAACCATAATCATTCGTAACATTTCGGAAAAAGTAAAATAGAACCGATGGGAAAAGTAGTTCTATTCTTTGCTTTTCACCCGAAAGCTACGAACCTAAAGTATTGGTAGGTCTTCTGGCTTTCCTGACTTTTGACGCCTTCCCATCCTCATGTGGACAGTGGCTGAGGGGTCAAAAGTACTTCCCTGATTTGCAGGAACAGGATTACAGCTGCGGGGACAGCTCCGGCTTCTCACCGGATTCCCTATTAATCCCTCATGGGAACCAATACATCGCAAAAATAATTATTTTTCGTTTCCTGCTTACAAATTTTTATGAACACTTATTAAAAACTACTAATGATAATGGAATGGCTTAATTTTGCAGTTTCACGATGTTGATTAAATATTTATCCAACAAATAAGTTTCAAAAAAACATTAGAATTTTGCATTATTATTGTAAAAGAGCTTAAATAAAAGAATTATGCCAACGATGAAATTCAAAACCAATATCCGCTGTAGCGGTTGTAAAGCAAAAGTAGCCGCTATCCTTAATCAGGAATCGGGCATTACATACTGGGATGTCGATTTGAATGATCCCGAACGCATTTTAATTGTCGAAGCTGATAGTATTGCCGATGAACAAATAATTGAGCTGGTTAAAAAAGCAGGCTACACTGCTACTAAGTTCTGACAGTAGGTTTTAATCCCATTTCTTCGGCTTTTCGAATCAGAAACTCATATGCTGCATCATACTCGTTAGGAATAATTCCATCGAGTATAGCATCTTTTATAGCATTTTTAAGTATTCCTACTAATTTCGAAGGCGGAATATTAAAAATTCTTACAATTTCATTTCCATCGATTGGTGGCTGAAAATTTCGAATTCTATCTTTCTCTTCTATTTCCTTAAGTTTCTGACGAACAAGCTTAAAGTTTTCGAGATAAATTTCCCTTAACTTTTGGTTTTTAGAAGTAATATCGGCTTCGCACAATAACATAAGGTCTTCGATATCATTTCCGGCATCAAAAAGCAAACGCCTAACAGCCGAATCGGTAACCTCTTCTTTGGCAAGTACAATGGGACGAAGATGAAGGCCAACAAGTTTTTGAACATAACGCATTTTATCGTGTAAAGGCAATCGAAAACGCTTAAAAATACTGGGCACCATTTTTTGGCCAACAAATTCATGTCCATGAAAGGTCCACCCCGTCTGAGGTGTATATCGCTTAGTAATAGGTTTGGCAATATCGTGCAAAAGAGCCGACCATCTGAGCCATATATTATCCGACCTACGCGCTACGTTATCGAGTACTTCGAGGGTATGCCTAAAATTATCTTTGTGCGAGTGCCCCTCAATGTTCTCAACCCCTTTTAAGGCCTCAAGTTCTGGAAAAATTATCGATAAAAGTCCTGTTTCGCTAAGCAAATAAAAACCTATCGATGGAGTATTGGCAGCAATTATCTTATTAAGTTCGTCTGTGACTCGTTCCATCGAGACAATCTCAATACGTTGGCAATTTTTCTTAATCCCTGCCAAAGTGTCGGGGTGTATGTCAAAATTTAACTGAGTAGCAAAACGGATTGCCCGCATCATTCTCAACGGATCGTCGGAGAAAGTTATATCGGGGTTGGTTGGAGTTCGAATGATACGATCGTGCAAATCCTGAATTCCATTAAAAGGATCGATCAAAAGCCCAAAATCTTCAGGATTTAAACTAAATGCCATTGCGTTGATTGTAAAATCTCTGCGTAACTGATCGTCTTTTAGTGAGCCCTCTTCGACCAATGGTTTTCGCGAGTGTGGCTGGTAAGATTCCTTTCGAGCACCAACAAACTCTATTTCATAATTGCGCCAACGAATCATGGCTGTTCCAAAATTTTCGTATACGGTAATCCCCTTTTTTATTTTAAGTTCAGCAGCTACCCTTCGAGCAAAGTCGGGTCCGTTGCCCAAGACCACAACATCGATATCCTTACACTTCTTGCCCAATAAGGTATCGCGAACAAAACCACCAATTACATAGGCTTTTCGATTTTCTTCAGCTGCTACTTTAGAAATAACCTGAAAAATCCTATTATTTAGAACCGTTCCCTTATCGTCATGACCGGCCACCATGAATATCTATATTTTAATTAAATTTTATTTACTTCTCTTTATTATTCGCGCAAAAATAGCTATATTTAATTTTTAAACCTGTTCTGCAAAACTATTTTATAAATACTTGACGGATAGTTTATTTGAGAATGGCATATAATTTGTCTACAAAAAATATAGATATATAAATATATTAATAATTATAATTTTGTAAAACTATGGTAACACATTTAACTACATCGGATTTTAAGCAGAAGGTATTTAACTATGAACAAAACCAAGAATGGAAATTCGAGGGAGACAAGCCTTGCGTCATAGATTTTTATGCCGACTGGTGTGCTCCTTGCCGCATGGTTGCACCTATACTCGAGGAACTATCGGAAGAGTACGCTGGTAAAGTTGATATATACAAAGTAAACACAGAAGAAGAGCAAGAACTTGCTGCTGTTTTTGGTATTCAAAGTATTCCTTCGCTGCTTTTTGTTCCATTAAAAGGTCAACCGCAAATGGCACTTGGTGCTTTACCTAAAGAAACCTTCAAAAGAGCTTTCAAAGAGGTTTTAAATGTAGAATAATTTCTGCATTTTCTATATCTTTGTTGCACTCTTCAAAGCAACAAAGTGAAAGTATTTATAAAAAAACAGTATTTTTTAATCTTTTTAATAAATACGGTTTATCTCGCTCAAGGACAGATATTGCGTGTGGATGGAGGAGGAATTTATAGCTCATCCAGCCATACGCCTTATTTTATTTCGGCCAATCGTACGGGTTTTTTAGGCACCATGCACAAAGGTTCTTATGCAAGTGTTCTTGCTTGTTCCATCGATAGTATAGAGAATGATAATAAGATTCGATTTATTTATGGAATCGAGCCATTGTCACGTATATATAGTAAAACAAACATTGAGTTGTTCCAAGCATATGGTGGATTAAGTTACAAATTCTTTAGACTTTGGGCGGGTAAAAGAAAAGAGTTTTATGGCAACCAGGATACCATACTATCAAGTGGTGGGACCGTTTGGTCGGGTAATGCTCCGCCAATACCCAAAATTATGTTCGCAACCAACAACTTTATAAACATCTTTAATATTCCTTGGTTCTCGGTAAACTCAGGAATTGCTCATGGTTGGTTGGGATACAAAGAAAGTTATATAAGAAATCCCTTCCTACATCAAAAGTATTTTTATGTCAGATTGGGTAATCCTCAAAAAATTTTTTTTACAGCAGGTATTCAACATTACGCTCAATGGGGTGGTATATCTCCCATATATGGTCAACTACCCAATGATTTTAAAAATTTTCTCAAAGTATTTTTCGCATACAACAATGAAGACAAATTAGATCCTACCCACAGTGGTATGCCCGAAAATGAAGCGAGAAACAGAATTGGTAATCATGTAGGAACTAAAGACTTTGGTCTAGATTTGAATTATCGAAATTGGAAAGTAAAACTATACTGGCAAAATTTTATTGAAGATATAACAGGCTTAGGATTTCGTAATGCTATGGATGGACTCTGGGGTATTACCATTAATCGATCTAATAGACTGAAAGTTAACTATGAGTTCGTACACACCTATACTTACTATGTTACACACGAGAACCGAACTTTGCTCGACGATTACTTTAATAATACCGTATATCGTTCGGGATGGACATATAAAGGATATGTGATTGGAACTCCGCTTATCACTTCACCAGTACTTCTTGCCGATTCTTTAATAGGAAGAAAACTACCCAACAACAGGGTGATTGCACATCATCTTGCCTCATCAATTTACTTAAAAAAGGTTTCTATTATCCTGCAATATATATATTCAAAAAATTATGGTAATAGTGATATCATTCTTATTAAGCCAAAAATTCAGAACTATTTAATGGTTGAAACCTATTTTACTGATATCTTACCCCGTCTTTCTTTGAAAACCACGCTTGCATATGATTATGGGGATTTTTTGACCAACAAATGGGGTATAAATATATGCTTTAGCTATCGAGTCGAAAATCTTTTTTAACAACAGGTATCGTCCTTTAATAGCTCTTGATAAAGCTTGTAATATTCTTCGGCATTTTTATTCCAGGTAAACTGCTGAGCATAGAGGTATGCGGCGTTACTTTTTTCCGCATCAAAATCTTTCATACCTCTATTAAAAATATCGAGCATTGCCTCTGGATCGAAGGTGTGCCAGAAGAATACATGTTGGTTTCCAATTTCTTTAAGACTAGTTCGATCGGAACAGAAAACTGGCTTTTTATTGAGCATAGCTTCAATTACGGGGAGTCCAAAACCCTCAGCAAGAGATGGAAATACAAAAGCTGAACAATTTTGATAAAGGTATTTTTTTTCGGCTTCGGTCACTGGTCCAGGCATTATTACAATATCTCGAAGCTTTTGTTGGTCGATCAGTTTACGGAGATAAGATCCATAGGCCGTATCGTTTTCTCCTGCAATCACAAGTTTGAATTTGCCCGCAAGTAGCTTAACAAAAGGTAAGAGTACATGAAAATTCTTTTTAGGTAAACATTGGCCAATTGTAAACAAAAATGGCACGTCCTCTTTAATAAAAGCAGGTTGCTGGGGTGGATCGGTGGGTAGTTCAACACCATTATATATTACCTTCAAAATCTGGTGTGGATAAAACCTAAGGTGTTGCTCGCATATCTCTCGTGTAAAATGGGAAATAAAAACCACTGCATCGGCCTTATCTACCATACGTTGAACTTCTTTAAGGTAGTGGCGAGCCTTACGTTTATTTTTAGTAAACAAGAAATTCAAATCATGAATGGTTAACACTCTTTTGTTGCTCCATGCCACATTAAAAGATGGTGTTTGATGCAACATGTGCAAAATATCGAAGTTGTCGTAATGCGCAGAGAAGAAACGATATAAGTCATTTAACTTAAAAATACGTCCATTTTTGAGATGAGAATGACCATTTTTCCCATAAATAATATAATTAAAAGTAAGCGAGTTATGTTGAGATGCATATTCTGAAAGGGCTTTACTAAAATCAATAGATACTCTTCCCAATCCGCAATTAGGTCGATGAATTTTATCGAGCAATACGGCCACTTTGGGATGTCGTTGTAGATGCGATGAAGTAATGTGGTTATCGGGTAAATACACGAGTTTATCAGCAATCATTAATGCGTCGTTGAGATTGACATCCTCATTTACAAATACTTTAGTAATATTTGCGTTTTGTGCTAGATACTGCAATAATTTTGTTTCGTCGCTAATTTTTTCGCCTATGTGAAAATAAATTTCTCCTTTAAGGCCAAACCAACTACATAAGTTTAATAAACGTGCATCGAAAATATTGTTAATCACAAAAATTCGGATACGTAGCTGTTTAAATACTCGTATCAAATGCCAAACGTATACAATACCTAACCAAGAAAGAGCTCGCACACGTTTACCAATGTAATTAATATGAGTCTTTTTACTACGGTCTAATAGCTCCGAACCACACGCAGCCATCAAAATTATTCTGGTGCATGACTCATCGGCATTTTTTATATCAGCTATATACTGTAATTCAAAGGGTTGTGAAATTTTACGAGAAGTAAAAAAACAAATTCTATAGGGAGTTCGACTTTTTTCGATATCAATTATCTTTTTTAATTTAAGATACTTAAGATAAACTTCATAAGCACCGTTTACGCTAATAACAAAGCCGTAAAAACCATCGAGGAAACCTAGTTTAATAAAATAGTCTCTAAAAAAACGCCATAAAGGTTTAACAAGAATTGACCAAATACTTGTTCTAAAACCTTTATAGTAGAAAGCCTGTGACTGAAGGTCGGAAAACTTATTGATTTGAGCAATTTGTTGACCAATGGTGTAGAACGAATAATGAAGCAAATCGCCCTTAAGATGTTTGATACGTGAACCTTTTTTCATAACAAAAGCATCGTGTGGATTGATGCCTTCCCATTGTCCTTTGCGCCGGTCATATAAACGAAGTTTTCGCGAGGGGTACCAACTGGTATATCTTATCCATCTTCCGCAATAGTTAGTCAGTCGATTAAAAGTATATCCGTCGTGTGTCCAATTGTACTTTACAGCTAATATCGATGCTTTTAAAGTGTCAGAAAGCATTTCATCGGCATCCAACGATAGTACAAAGTCGTATGTAGCCTGATCGGTGGCCCAGTTTTTTTGTTCGATATAACCTTCAAACTTATGTTGAATGAAACGAGCATTATATTTTTTTGCAATTTCTTCAGTCCTATCTGTTGAAAAGCTATCTACAACGAGTATTTCATCGGCTACACCCAATACCGAACTTAGACACCGATCGAGATTTTTTTCCTCGTTGAGCGTTATAATTACTGCAGAAATTTTTGGCATTTTACGTTATTTTATAATAACGTAACAAACTTAAGATAAAATTTTATTATTCCGAATTTTTGACGGTATCTTTCTCTCTTGTTTTATTGCTTATTTTATCCATTGAAGTAACGGAAAATTGACCTGGGGTTTGTACAAAATTAGAGTTGGCAATAAGCTTGTAAAAGTTTAATACATGGATGTATGCATTGAGATTAGATTTGGCTGCAAAGGTTTGAACCTCATTTTTATAGTAAAAATGTCGGAACGAGACAGGTTGTTCAACTTCAGAAAAACTTACCTGATGAACCAATACTTGAGGCATTCTGGCCAATCGTGCGCATAACATGGCATAAGAAGGTGCTTTGTGTTCGCCAGAAATTACAGATCCTATCCGGTAAACCCTGAGATACCTGGCAAAAAAAAGGGCAGAAAGAAAATTTTGACTTGTAAAGCCGATTTTATAAAAGTAAACCCTGGCCTCTTTAGCCTTGTAAAGAGCTGGTGAACCAGCAGGAGCAGCTACCGAAACCGAAAGTCCACTCTGATGAAGGCTGAGCATATACCTAAACATATGCTCTTCCTGGGTTCCCCAATTTTTTGA
>JAOAFU010000116.1 GCA_026416115.1 Bacteroidales bacterium
AGTTGCGATGTATGGGGAATAACATTTGATAAAGAAGGAAATTTATACTATGCTGAACGTCATCCATGCAATGTAATTAAAAAGATGGATGTTAATGGCAACATAAGCGATTATGCCTATGTATCGGGCGACCCCGTTGCCCTTGCATTCGATCAGCAAGGAAACCTTTATGCTTCATGCTACAACTCAAAGAATGTAATTAAAATTCCGGCAGGTGGAGGTACGTACTATAGCTATGCCTGGGGATTCACAGACCCATATGGTTTAGATGGTCTTATTGCAATTGGAGACACGCTATATTTGTGCGAATATTCGACACAAAGGATCTATAAAATACTACCCGGTGGTGGTTCGGTAACCAGCTCGAATGTAATTGCAATTCAACCGAGAATCTACGGTGTAACAGGTAATTCTTGCCGAATTACTGGAATAGATGTGTTGCCCGATGGTAACTTAATAGTGGCTACACTATTCGATTACGGATTATACAAGGTTAATATAAAGACAGGGAGTTCTGTCAAATTAGTTGATGTGCCATCCTTTGGATGTGGAAGAATTGTCCATACCGACGATGGATATTATTACTTCACAGGATACTATTCGAACAAAGTATACAAGATGCATATCGACAGCCTTGTAGTTAGAGATTTTGCTGGAAGTACTCAAGGTTATTTCGACGGTCCAGCACTTGCAGCCATGTTTTATAATCCTGCAGGTCTTGCCATATCCGACGAAGGATACTTTATAGTTGGCGATGCTAATAATCGTAAACTACGTAAAATATCGCCGTGTAAGAATATAAAATTCGATGCTATAGCAGACTATGGCTGCATGGGTAAGCCGGTTACCTTACATGCAAGTATTACAGATACTGCAGCTGTAGCTTCGTATAAATGGACAAGATACAACAATAGTCTATTTACAAACAAAAAGGATACATCCTTTATACTTACCTACGATGGCTTGGGGGTATATAGTTTCGTAGTAACCGACGAGTATGGCTGCAATCTTTCAAAATCGGTATATATCAATAATCCAACTTCCAATTCGGAACTAAACATCAACCTATGTGGACAAAGCAGCTTTACTTCGCCAAGTGGTAAATATGTATGGACACAAAGTGGTATTTACTACGATACCCTGGTTAATCATCTGGGGTGTGATAGTGTAATATATATTAACCTCAAGCTTGCTAAAATCGACACTTCGATAACCATTGATGGACAGCAAATAATTTCGAACGAATCTCGAAATTATGTAGAATATCTGTGGTTAGAATGCGATAATAACTACAAAGGTATCAAAGGGGCCTACAACAGAACGTTTATACCAAGCAAAACAGGTTCGTATGCAGTAATGTTATACTATGAAGGTTGTTACGATACGTCGAGATGTGTATATGTTGAGGTAATCGAAAACAATGTAAACCATCCTCTATCGAAGCATGATTGGTCTGTATATCCAACTACAAACCAAGGTATTTTCACCATTGAATGTCCTGCAGATAGCAAATTCGACATCTTCGATTATACTGGTAGAATTGTTCTTGCTATAAAACACAAAGGTGGAAAAAGAACTTACCATACCAATCTACAAAAAGGTATATACTTTATCAAGGATGTTTCTGGTAACCGAAAGCCCTTCATCGTTCAATAACGGTTAGTATTCTCCCCAGGAGTGGTAGCCATTTTTATGGCGCCACTCTTTTTAGATTGTCTGAATTTCATTATTAAAATTAATTATAGAAGTCTCAAAAATTACAAATATCTGAAAACAAATACATTATATATAGTTTCACATTCACGAAGATGCAACCTCACTCATTAAACAAATGCATAGATTTGAATTAGATAAAAAAAAAATATCAAAATGTTTAACCAAAATTAAGCTAATATGAAAAGGAAAATTACAACCGTTATTGGCATTGTAGGATTATCCATACAGTTTTTGAGTGCTCAATTGGACAATGTAACGCAAATTCTACAAGGAGGACTGACCGATGCTAACAAGTTGGCTCAAGCCTACATGGAACCCTATGGTAAGGGATTTGCTCTTGGTTTGTCGAATGGATGGTACAATATTGCATCGACTCATAAAACATTAGGTTTCGATCTTACCTTCTCTGGTACCGTTGCCATGGTACCGACAGATTTGAAAACATACGATGTAAGAAATTTAGGTTTAACCACTCTTACTCCCGGTGCTAATCCAACAGGACCGACTATTGCTGGAAGTAAAACCGATGGTGCCGATCTTACGCTTACCCAAACAGTAAACGTAACTGGTGTAGGTAGTCAAACCATAACCAATACTTTCAAAATGCCCAAGGGGGTTGATGTACCCTTTGTACCATCTGCTATGGCGCAATTAGGAGTAGGTATTCCTTTTGGAACTGATGTGATGATTCGATTTCTCCCAACAATAAAAATAGGCGATTTCGGTAAGTTAGGACTTTGGGGCGTTGGTCTTAAACACGATATCAAGCAGTGGATTCCAGGAATAAATAAGACTCCGTTCTGGAGTATGAGTCTTCTTGTCGGATATACTAGCTTTAAAACCTCTGTAACTGGAGAATTTTATAAGCCCGATCCTAACACCTATTATACCAATAATGTTGACCTAAACAATGATTATAAAAATCAAGGAGTCGAACTTTCGGCTTCAGCCCTAAATGTCAGCTTATTAGTTTCTAGCAATATAAAAATTATTAACATTTATGGTGGGCTAGGAATAGTATCAAGTTCATCGAAACTTATACTAAAAGGAAAATATGGTATTCCCGATGCACCCGATCCTAACTTAGTTGCCCAGTCGTTACTTAATAACGAACAACCTAAGATGGGATTGAGAAATGTAAGCGACCCACTTAACCTCGAAATGTCTTCAAAATCAGCATTTAAAGCCACAATAGGTTTAAGAATAAAACTGGCTATTATCACTCTACATGCCGATTATTCGACATGCGATGGCTATGGGCTGGCAACAGCAGGTCTTGGATTTAGTTTTAGATAAATAATATGTTTAACCTTAAAATATAACATTATGAAAACTATTAAATTATTTCTGATCGCACTTTCGTTAAGTATTGGGTTTACATCATGTAGCAAAGACGATGATGGAAAAAAAGATGGAACGGGCAGTGCCGTTATAGACGGTAAAACCGTAGAACTTAGCTATTGCTATTTTGCTCAAACTTCGTATGGAGGTTATAACATAACCTCAATTATCCTTGCTACCTCGCAAAACCAAGGAAGTGAAAATTTTCAGCAAATAACTATTTCTTATGTGGGTAATAATCTAGAAAAAAAGGAATATACTGTTGGCCAAAGTTCAGAAATGTCCTTTCTCTACACTACTACTTCAGAATCTACCTCCTATGCAGGTTCTGGAAAGGTAACTATTACCGACATCTCAAGTAGTGTTATCAAAGGGAAATACGATGTAAAATTATTGGATATTACGGGAAAAGATACAGGCAAAACACTAAAAGGTGAATTTAGCGCAAAGAAGCTTGACACCAGTAATGTTCCCAAAAACTAAATCTATTTATTAATATAATTTAATGGGAGAGTTTATTTTAAACTCTCCCATTCTTTTTTATTAAATAAGAGTTATTTTAGTAATAAATTTTGAAGGAACTCCAATTAAAGAAATATAAAGGCAAATTCTACTAATAATGATATTTGAACTAAGTTTTTCTGTATTCGAGTATATACGATTACAAAACAATAACGAAAATAATCAGACTCTTCGGAACAATTTTCAATTAGCTTTTTTTAAAACGCTGCCATTAGTAAATCAATATCACTGGAAGGAATATCATATAGCTTACCGATGTTTGCATTGGTCAAAATACCATTAAATAGGTAAACACCCTGACGCAAACCTTTGTCTTCTTTCAGTAAGGCATTAATTCCACCCCTTCGTCCTGTTTTAAGTAAGATAGGTAGCAGGATATTGCTAAGTGCTATCGAAGCAGTGCGAGGCACTCTTGAAGGTAGATTGGGGACGGTATAATGAATTACGCCATGTTTTACATAAGAAGGATTCTGAAGAGTTCTGCATTCTGATGTTTCGACCACATGGCCATAGGCAACCCCAATATCGATAATAACCGAACCTTTTTTCATGGTACGAACCATATCTTCAGTAACGACGTACCTCAAGTCGGTTTCATGACCATTGCAGGCACATATTACCACATCGGCACTTTTAAGAGCTTTCAGTAGTACCTGAGGATGAAAAACTGAAGTCTGAAGATGAAGACCAAAAAGATTCTGTAACTTTGAGAGCGCATTGATGTCGTTGTCGAATACTTTAACCACTGCACCAAGCCCTTGAGCTGCACGTATGATGTATTCAGTGGCTGTATTAGCACCAAGTACGATGACCTCGGCTGGTGTTATTCCAGCAATTCCCCCTAACAAAACACCTTTCCCTCCATGGGCATTGCTAAGGTATTCGGCAGCAATAAGAACTGCTGTTGAACCCGATATAGCATTCATCGAACGCACGACTGGAAAGTTTTCGCTCTCATCCCTAATGTACTCAAAAGCAATGGCAGTAACCTTTTTTTCGGCCAACTTATGAAAATAAGTTGCAGTTTGGGTATTAATGATTAAGGAAGATATTATTGTTTGCTGTCCTCGTAAAATGTCAGCTTCTTCAAGTGATATTGGGGCTACCTTTAGAATGATATCGCATTGATATATGGAATGTTTATCCTGAACTATAAATCCTCCTCGCTCGCTATAATCCTTGTCCAAATAGTTAGCCGACTTTCCAGCACAGGATTCGATCAAAACATCATGGCCCTCATTGACTAAAATCTCAACGGCTTCAGGAGTGAGAGGTACTCGGGTTTCGGTAAGCTCATTGTCGCGGGGGATACCTATCCGAAGTTTTTTAAACTTATTTTCAATAGCGAGCTTTTCTTCTTGAGGTAATAAACCGCTCTTTCCCCATGAAAAACCTATATTCCCATGCTGAATACCCATATCTTTGCATTATAGTTATCAAAGTTAGACGTTAGCCTAACATTTTGCAAAATTTTTTAGCTTTTTTTTACCCTTTTGGTATGTACCAATATCATGCTCAAATATTATGTTCGATCAATAGCTTAACCAAAGCGTTTTTCCAGCTCTTCTAAGGTAAAAAGTATGATAATGGGACGACCATCGGGAGAATATCTATGATTGTCACATGCAAAAAGCCGATCTATCAAATGTTCCATCTCCTCATCGGTTAATACTTTACCATATGGTATAGCCGACGATTTGCTTAATACAGTAGCAATATTCTCTTCAATACCTTCTTGAGAATTTAAAATATTTAAATTGGCCACAATATCTTCGACCGCCTGTTTAACGTTAATATTTTCGATAAAAGCAGGGATCCCATACACTTCTATTTGAAAATTTTCGATACATCGAATCTCAAATCCTGCTTTATTGAGAATTTCTAAGTAACTTTCTATCAGCATATAATCATTAGCCGAGAGTGTAATTGTTTGAGGAAAGAGCTCCTTTTGCGTGGGTTGCTGTTTGCCCTTGTATATCGATAAATATTGTTCAAACAAAATACGCTCATGAGCTCGGCGCTGATCTACTATCATAAAACCCGATTTCGAGGGTATTAGGATATACTTTCCCTTTAATTGTACAAATTTCTTTATGCCCATCGTATGCTCATCCTGCTGGTCGCTCGAAAAAATTGCTGTCTGCTGTGATTCTTTTTCAAACCCCGACAGTAGTGTTTCCCAATATGGCAAGTTTGATTTTGACTGCAAATCATTGCTCTGGTGAAAAGTTTTGGAAGGCTTTGTAAAAGGATTATAATCAGGGTCGATTTTAACCTGTGGAATTTTGATAGGGGTATCTTTTTGCAACGTTGGTATTGGAATGGCCATCTCGGTGTCAAAATCGAGAGAAGGGACGACATTAAATTTACCTAGCGATTCACGAACAGCTGCATTGAGAATTTGCCACAACGCCTGCTCATCTTCAAATTTTATTTCGGTTTTTGTAGGATGGATATTAACGTCAATTTTTTGAGGATCGATCTCAAAAAAAATCAAATAAGCAGGTTGCAAACCAGGGGTTAAAATTTTTTCATACGCCTGCACAACAGCTTTATGAAACAATCCGTGTCGCATGTAACGTCGGTTAACAAAAAAATACTGATCATTTTGCGTCTTTTTAGCAGCTTCGGGTTTGCCAACATAACCAATAATTTTTGCCAAAATTGTTTCGCTTTTTAATTCTATTAACGATGCAGCTGCATGTTTGCCGAATACCTGCATAATTCTCTGACGCGTGTTGCCAGCCGGATAATAATGAAATAACTCATTGCCATTGTGTGTAAAACTTACTTCGATAGCAGGAAAAGCCAGTGCAATTTTTTGTACCTCGAGGATCGATAGTCTAAGCTCGTAAGCATCGGATTTAAGAAATTTTCTTCGGGCCGGTACGTTGAAAAAAAGATTTTTTACACTAAAATTTGCTCCTTGAGGGCAGGCAACATACTGTTGGTTGACGATTTCTGAGGCACGAATTTGAATTTCAACCCCCACCTCATCAATTGCACGTCGAGTTTGAAGTACCACTTCAGCCACTGCGGCAATTGAAGCCAATGCTTCGCCTCGAAAGCCCATAGTA
>JAOAFU010000150.1 GCA_026416115.1 Bacteroidales bacterium
AGCTGGGAAGTATGTAACAAAGTAGGCGGTATATATACTGTAATTTCTACAAAAGCCAACACACTTGTTAATGAGTTGGGGAATAACTACATTCTTATTGGCCCCGATGTATACCGCGATGGTGCATTTAATCCAGAGTTCGAAGAAGACAAAAAGCTTTTTAAGCTTTGGAAAGATAAAGCTTTTGAAGAAGGGTTAAGAATAAGAGTTGGACATTGGAAAATTAAGGGATACCCTATAGCAATCTTAGTCGATTTTACTCCTTTTTTTTCCCAAAAAGATCAGATACTGTCCCAGTTTTGGGAAACCTATCGACTCGACTCAATAACTGGTCAATGGGATTATGTAGAACCTTGCCTTTTCGGATATGCTGCAGGTAAAATAATAGAAAGCTTTTTGAAATTCAACCTCAGCATACGTGATAAAGTGGTTGCCCAATTCCATGAATGGATGACCGGAAGCGGGTTGCTTTATCTTAAAATGAATACCCCTCAGGTTGCAACGGTGTTTACCACCCATGCCACTGTATTGGGAAGAGCCATCGCAGGTAATCACCAGCCACTTTATAGTCAGTTAAAAAATTATAATCCCGATGCCAAAGCTGCTGAATTCAATGTAATCGCTAAATACTCTCTTGAAAAAATTGCAGCTCAGCAAGCCGACAGTTTCACAACAGTAAGTGAAATTACCAATCAAGAATGTGAGGCATTTCTGCAAAAACCAGCCGATGTAATTACACCAAACGGTTTCGAAAATGCCTTTGTTCCAGACGAAACCATATTTGACCAAGAAAGGGCAAAAGCCCGACAAAAACTTAAAGAGGTTGCACAAGCGATCCATCATGTTCCTGTAAATGATAATGACCTATTTATAGCTATATCGGGAAGATATGAATTTCACAACAAGGGCATTGATGTGTTTATTGATTCGCTTGCACAATTAAACAATAATCCCAACTTAAATAAAACAATATATGCTTTTATTCTGGTACCTGCAGGACATTACGGTCCGAGAAAAGATCTTACAAGCCCATCGAATCTTTCTTCTCCATGTCAAACATGTGTTTTGACGCATAACTTACATTTTCCCGAACACGACAGTATACTTCAGAATTTGCAACACCATAATCTCATCCCTTCCGTAAACACAAAAAACAAAGTACATGTTATCTATGCACCTTCCTATCTCAACGGTGATGATGGTATTTTTAATCTAACCTATTACCAGTTACTCATAGGATTTGATCTTACTGTATTCCCATCATATTACGAGCCTTGGGGTTATACCCCGCTCGAAAGCATAGCTTTCAAAGTACCAACAATAACTACAACACTAGCAGGATTTGGTCTATGGGTCGAAAAACAAATTGGAAAAGTTGCTCATAGTGTAACAGTAATCGATAGAACGGATAATAATCAACAAGAGGTTGTCGAAGCTATTGCCAACGAAGTACTTGAATTCTCAAAACTCAACCACGAAGAAGTAGAAATAGCCCGCAATAATGCTTACCAAATTTCATTAAAAGCCTTGTGGTCGAACCTGATATTTGCCTACTATTCTGCATTCCAGAAAGCTATTGAAAAAGCTACCCAACGTTCGGGGATATTGGTTGAAACCGAAAAAGCCGAAACTCTATCACCCGTAGAAAAACTATGTAATGCCAATTTGCCCACATGGAAACGACTACTTGTACAAAAACATATACCCGAAAAACTTCATGCCTTAGAAGAGATATCTAAAAATCTATGGTGGAGCTGGAATTATGAAGCCGTTGATCTTTTCCAAAGCATCGATCCAAAACTCTGGCAATTGAGCGAAGAAAATCCGATTGTATTTTTAGATAATTTGCCATACGAAAAGTTCCTTGAATTAGAAAAGGATGCTACTTTTCTTCAGAAATTAGAAACAATTTACGGGAAATTCCTGAATTACATGCAACAACCCATGAAACAAGGGCCTAAAGTTGCCTACTTTTCGATGGAGTTTGGGTTGCACGATTCTCTTAAAATATACTCAGGTGGCCTTGGAATTCTTGCTGGAGATTATCTGAAAGAAGCAAGTGATTCGCGCTGTAACATTATTGGTGTTGGTCTTTTATACCGTTATGGATATTTTAAACAGGTTATCTCAGAACATGGCGATCAAATTGCCCAGTACGAATCACAAACCTTCTCCAAAACATGCGCACAACCCGTTAGGGATGCCAATAATCATTGGGTCACCATTCATATAAACCTTCCGGGCCGTACAGTTAATGCAAGAATTTGGAAAGTACAGGTAGGCCGTGTACCACTCTACCTACTCGACACCGATTACGAAGACAACACTCCTCTCGATCGCAGTATAACTCACAATCTCTATGGAGGCGATTGGGATAATCGCATGCGTCAGGAAATTCTCTTAGGCATTGGCGGTATACGTGCACTCGATGCTATGGGTATCGAATGTGACATATACCATTGTAACGAAGGGCATGCTGCTTTTATAGGGCTGGAAAGGCTCCGGAAATATATCATGAAAGAGAACCTTACCTTTGGTGAGGCAATGGAAATAGTTCGTTCTTCTCAACTGTTTACAACTCATACACCAGTTCCTGCCGGTCACGATGCCTTCACCGAAGATATGATGCGAACCTATCTTGGTCATTATCCCCAACGTTTAAAAATATCGTGGCGTCAATTTATGGCACTTGGTAAGGCTAACCCCGATGATCCGGCAGAAAAATTTTCTATGAGTTTTCTGGCTGCAAACCTTTCACAGGAAATTAATGCTGTCTCCAAACTCCACAGCCAAGTGAGTAAAGACATATTTCATGCCCTTTATAAGGGTTATTCACCCGAAGAGCTACATTTAGGTTATGTTACCAATGGCGTACATTTGCCAACTTGGACCGCGCGCCCGTGGATGCAGATATATGAGGAAACATTTGGTAGTGAGTTTTTTACTCAGCAAACCCAATTCGATACCTGGTCGAAAATACACGCTGTTCCCGACTCAGTTATCTGGAAAATAAGAAATAGTTTACGGTTAACCCTCATCGAATACATTAAAGAGCAACTTAAAGATGCCAGTGCCCGTAGAGTAGAAAATCCTAAAATGGCATTCGAAATAGCCGAACGTCTTAATAAACATACTCTTACAATAGGTTTTGCCCGCAGATTTGCAACGTATAAACGCGCATATCTTCTTTTTTCCGACCTCGATAGGCTAGCCAGAATTGTCAATAATCCTACTATGCCTGTGCAATTTTTATTTGCTGGTAAAGCACATCCCAACGACAAAGCCGGACAAGACCTAATCAAAAGAATTGTTGAAATAAGCAAAAGACCCGAATTTATTGGTAAAATAGTTTTTCTACCCAATTACGAAATGAAATTGGCCAAAATGCTTGTACAAGGCGTTGATGTTTGGCTCAATACCCCTACCCGACCCCTCGAAGCGTCGGGTACAAGCGGTGAGAAAGCTGTTATGAATGGTGTTTTGCATTTCAGTGTGCTCGATGGATGGTGGGTCGAAGGCTATAAAGAAGGCGCCGGTTGGGCATTACCACAGGAGATTACATACGAAAACCCCGCATATCAAGATCAGCTCGACGCCGAAACTATATACAGCATTATCGAAAATGAAATAGCTCCTCTATTCTACTATAGAAATGAAGAAGGAATCCCAACCGCATGGATCAATTACATTAAAAATTCAATTGAGAAAATTGCCTCGCGCTTTACTATGAGCCGACAGTTAGAAGATTATATCAAACAATATTATGAGCCCTTATCAGAACGCAACTTACGTATGAAGGCTAACGATTACGAATTAGCTAAAGAACTCGCTCGCTGGAAGAAGAAAGTACGTACTAGTTGGGAAAGCATCGATGTAGTGGAAATTAAGCACCCCGATGTAAGCAAAGAAGCAGTTGAACTTGGTAGTAGCTATAGTGCCGAAATTACGCTTGACCTCAATGAACTTTCGCCCGAAGATATTGGAATTGAAGTTGTATTGGCCGAACCCCAAATTAACGACAGGCCTCCTAAAATTGTTCTAACTCAGGAATTTAAACTCGTAAAGTCCGACAGTAATTTGGCATACTATAAAACTGAAATTGTCCCTAAAAAAGCAGGCGCCTACGAAATGGGAATTAGAATATTCCCTAAACATCCCGATTTACCCCATAGGCAAGACTTTAATTATATTAGATGGATTTAATATTTCAAAAATCTTTTACTACC
>JAOAFU010000082.1 GCA_026416115.1 Bacteroidales bacterium
GTCATCTTAAAAATTAAATTGAAAATATTTCGTTTTTCAATCAAACTCTTCCAGAATAAACAAATCGTCAACTTTTTTTCCTAAAACCTTGGAAATTTTCATGGCAAGCAATAACGACGGAATATTTTTTCCATGTTCAATGGCATTGATAGTTTGCCGACTTACTCCTACCATTTGCGATAGCTGTTCCTGTGTAATCTTCTGGAATTCACGTTCTGCTCTTACACGGTTTCTCATAATAAAAAATTAAATGTAAAGCATATTTTACAATTAAAAAAAATAAAAAAATTTTGCAGGTTAAATTTTTTTGACTATTTTTGTATCGTAAAATTAAAAAAATAAGTCAAATATTTTTAACAAAATAAATTTTTCCTTTTATACAATTTTGTTTTTGGAAAAAAAAGCAAAGTTACTAGCAAAGGGATAAAAAAAAGAAAAACAGAAATTATGAAACAACAAATGTTATACCTATTGCTAATTAATCCATAAATAATTTTCCTCGCTCTTTGCACAAAGAGTGTAGGACATCAACCTACACTTTTTTTTTAATGTAAAATTTAAAAAACAAAAACTAAGTAATATGGCCGACAATAAAGTTTATATTTTTGATACCACCCTACGCGATGGCGAACAAGTTCCTGGATGTCAGTTAAATACAATTGAGAAAATTGAAGTAGCAAAAGCTTTAGAAGCACTTGGGGTTGACATCATCGAGGCAGGTTTTCCTATATCGAGTCCCGGCGATTTTAATTCGGTAGTTGAAATTTCAAAGGTTATCAAGGAACCCGTAATTTGTGCACTTACACGTGCTGTAAAAAAAGATATTGAGGTAGCAGCTGAAGCACTTCAATATGCCAAACGTCCACGTATTCATACCGGTATAGGTACGTCGTATTATCATATCAATTACAAACTCCGTAGTAATCAGGATGAAATTATTGAGCGGGCAGTAGAGGCAGTGAAATATGCTAAAAAATTTGTTGAGGATGTTGAATTTTATGCCGAAGATGCTGGACGAACAGAGAACGAGTATTTGGCTCGAGTGATAGAAGCTGTCGTTGCGGCAGGTGCTACGGTAGTTAACATCCCCGATACCACTGGTTATTGCATTCCTGAAGAATATGGAAGAAAAATTCGTTTCCTTAAAGAAAATGTAAAAAATATAGACAAGGTAATTATTTCGACCCATTGCCATAACGACTTAGGTATGGCTACAGCCAATACCATTGCTGGCATCATGAATGGTGCTCGACAAGCCGAAGTAACCATAAATGGGATAGGCGAACGCGCAGGAAATACATCTCTTGAAGAGGTAGTTATGATACTTAAATGCAGAAAAGATATTAAGTATAGCACAGGCATAAACACTAAACGCATAATGCAAACCAGTCGTTTGGTCTCTACGCTTATGCGTATGCCTGTTCAGCCCAATAAGGCCATTGTAGGTCGCAACGCATTGGCCCACTCATCGGGTATACATCAGGATGGTGTTCTTAAACATCGAGAAAATTATGAAAT
>JAOAFU010000187.1 GCA_026416115.1 Bacteroidales bacterium
AACGGCATAGTAAAAGATTACATCATAGTAAGCGCATCGGGCGAAACTGCCGAAAGTGCACAATCTAATGCTTTGCTTCGAATCAAAGAGCGTATCATATCTTCTATAGCCGAAAACATTCAAACAAGCAGCGAATATTACCGGGGAGAGAAGTCGGTAAACGGTGTAACTAATTTTATTGAAAACTATGAAACGTTTACCAAAACTAAAGCCGCAGATATAGGCTTTGTGAAAGGAATCTCGTTAAGTAAAGCCGAAGAATATTACTGGGAAAAAGTTTCGGAAGACGGAAAGATAAAGTATTACTATCACATTAAGTACCCTTTTAGTGAGAGAGATTTGGCTAAACTTGTCTTAGATTTTGAAATGGCAGACAAACAACTTACCGAAGAAATGAATACAATTATAGACAGTATTCCTTACATCAATCGTATTGAGCAAATAACAGAATATTCTCGCTCTTTGCAAACACTCTCTAAAGCCTTTATAGATACACGAAAGCAGAAAGCCGAACTATATATAAATAAGCTCAATGAAATGTTACGTTCAATAACCATCTACCCGCTGGAAGAGAAGTTGGGAGAAATAAAATACACGCTCAGGTATAACGACAAAACTATTTATACTGCAGCTACCCCTCGTATAACTTCTAACTGCGCTAAAATAACCGATACCCGAAATGAGGGCGAATTTTGGATAATTCGCTATAATTATTCGGGATGCTATGACGACCCTTCAAACGTGATTACTGTTGTTTATCCAGTAAGCTCGTCACTTCGTAAAGATTTTTCTTTCGATATCAATGCAAACAAAGCTGAAATTATGTTACGCGATGAAATAGTTCTTACAGCACCCAACACAAATTCCGATCAACTTTCGCAAGTACAATGCAATATGGTTGTTTATTCGAAATATAATAGTCCCCTTACTATCGAGAAAGTTACCTTAAACTGGGAAAATTATCCACCGATTGTAGTGGAAGGGATCAAATATGAAATAAAAGGAAGAGGAGAATATAATGTCTCTTTCACACTACCACAATCGCTTGATAAAAAAATTTGTAATCCATCAACCAAAAATACAATATCTGGGAGCATACAATTTAGAGGTGTTACAGGTGAGTTATTAACTTACAGAATATACAATCAGAGATACAAAAGCAATTGGTAACTCTCTCTCAAATGTATAAAGTCAAAATAAAAAACCCCTTTCGAAAAAAGGGGTTTTTTATTAAAACATATGACGAACGAATCATTATACTTTAAAAATATCTACAAGTTTTCTAAGTCTCTCGGCTTGGTCGGCGAGTTTCATAGAATGCGAGTTCATTTCTTCAGAACGTTGAGCATTCGACTGAACAACTAAATTCAACTGCTGCATAGCATTGTTGATTTGCTCAATACCACTGGATTGTTCGAGACTTGCAGCAGCAATTTCGCGGACCAGATTAGAGGTTTTTTCAATTTCGGGGGCAAGCAGTTGTAACTCTTTTTCGGCATTCAACGAAAGAGAGAGTGTAGATTTAGATACACTGTTGATGTCCCCAGCAGCCGTCTTACTCTTCTCTGCCAATTTTCTAACCTCGCCGGCTACAACAGCAAAACCTTTTCCATGTTCACCAGCACGTGCAGCTTCAACGGCTGCATTAAGTGCGAGGATGTTGGTTTGGAAAGCAATCTCATCGATAATGTTAACCTTTTCGGCAATTTGTTTCAGCGATTGAGATGCAACTTGGAACGATTCTTTGTTCTTGTTAACTTCGATAACCGTTTTGTTCGAAATAATTTCGGTTTGTTTAGCATTTTCGCTGGTTTGCTGAATATTGGCATGCATTTCTTCTACAGAAGCAGAAATTTCTTCGGTTGCCGAGGCCTGCTGGCGTGCACCTTCGGCCATTTCCGATGCACTCATCGATAAAACCTGACTGGTCTCAGCAATATCGTCGGCATTTTTAGCAATCTCAGAAATAATAGCTCTAAATTGCTCGCTAAGTTTATTAAGCGCATTTGTAAGTATTCCCACCTCATCTTCACGCTTAACCTCGATAACCTGAGTAAGGTCGCCATCAGCCATCCTATGAGCCATCTGTATTCCTCGTTCGATAGGTACAACTATGGATATGGTAATGAGATACCCTAAAATACTTCCAATAAGAATTATACCAATTACTTCAATTAGCAAAATAATTCGGCTCTTTTGAATAAGCGAAAAAGTCGATTCTCCCATTTCTTTGACCTGATCAACGCCCACATCGGAGATACCACGAATGTTCCATAGTATGTTCGATGATTTTTCGAAATTAGATAGTTCCATTCGTTTGGCCTGAGGATATTTAGTTCCTAACGAAACAACAGCTTCCGAAAATGCAACTAAAGAGGTATCGATCTCTTTAGCTAAACGCTCCTGACGACGGTAATTATTTACATAGTTACGAAAGTTTTCAAACTTAGGTTGTGCTTTAAGTATATCGGCAGGCATTCGGGCATATACAGCATAAAAAACAGTTGCAGAAATTTCGTTAGCTCTGTTTAACAACTCATTAAATCGTCCACTACGACCTCTCAATACTTCATCGTTATAACGATGCAATAAAGCATAACCCTGTTTTATCTTTTCAAGAGCTTGTGTGTTTTCTTTAACTATTGATTCATACTGCTCGAGCTCGGTGGTAAAAGTCTGAACATCTTGCTTAATCTTCTGATATTCTTGAACAACGCTGGCGAGCTGCTTATTTTCCGAAGACAGTCGAATCAATGCATCGAGCGATGAGTTAAACTTAGTAAGCTTGTTCTTAACTCGTTCGATATAATAAGGATCTCCACTGTTATCGTATGCCTGAAGCAACTGAATAACTTCGCGCCAATACTTATCCATGTAGAATGTTTCGTTAATCGTAGGTATATACCTTTGGGTGAGGTTTACAGCTTCTTTTTGAATTTTAATCATTGTGAGCACAGATGCCCCACCGATAATAGCAGCCAGTAGAATCATAATGCCCACTGCTACCCCAATTTTATAACCTATTCGTAAATCTTTCCATTTCATAAGAATTCCTTTTTTTATTCTTATTGGCTAGTCATTTTATTCTGGTATAACTTTCTTAACCTTCTACGATATTTTAATGAAAAAGTAATAAAATTAAATCAAAAAACTTTATTAATTCTGCAATATTACAAAAAAATAATTGTGAATTTGACACAAAGTCTATTACAAATGGTTTTGTTTCCTGAAAGCTAAAATATATAACAAGTATAAGCGATTTGCCGATCTTCAAACCTCGACATTTTATATTAATTATTACTATAATTTTACAACATATCTCATTGATATGCAAAAAATTATAATTTCATATCAATCATACAATCATTTGAAATAATTTTTTATTCAAAAAAGTAATTTACATTACCTCTTGGATATGATTTTTTTCATTGTAATAGCCTACATTTTTCATTCTTATATATTCAAAAGCTATCCCACTTACCACTATCTTTGATAAAGAATAAATCGAAGAGCTTATGAAGATGCACAAATTTTTGATCTTTAGAGTGAATGGTAAAAAAATGGGTATAAGAGCCGACCAGGTTGTAAACATTTTAAAGAACGTATCATTGGCAAAAGAGAATCTTAAGAACAAATTTTTATTTTCTACAGAAATTTGGGGTATTGAGATCCCAGTGGTTGCTTTACACTATTTAATAGACGAAGGGAATAAATATTTGAAGTATAGTAATTTATTATTAGTTGAAACTAAACATGAGGAGGATAACGCTATTATAGGGATCACAATCGACGAGATAACAGAACTTACGATGCTCGACGACCTACTTAGCTATCCTTTTCTACAGAAGTGTTCTCCCTCTAAAGTGATGTTTAAAGAAATGATTTTAAATCACAAAGGAGAACCTTTAATAATATTAAATACTTATCAACTATTACAATATTGTGAAGGAACGCATAATCTTTTTAATGTGTATCTATCAAATTAAATTTAATATTTTTATTTTTGAAAAAAACTAGATAACCATGACGCATCCCAAAATTATGCTTATCGACGACTCATCGACAAATAATTTGCTATATACCAGCATATTAAGCGACGAGGGCTATGCAGTGGTAGTATGCGAACAAGCTAAAAATGCCCTGAAGACAATTCAGAAAGAAAAACCCGATCTCATTATCCTCGATTTGATGATGCCAGGTATGGACGGGTTCGATTTATTGCTTAACATGAAAAAAGAGGGGGACCTGGCCAATATACCGGTTATCATGTTAACGGCTAATGCCTCGGAGGAAAGTGAAAAACGGGCTAAGTCGTTAGGAGTAAAAGCATTTATTTCTAAACCAGCTGGAATTAAAGAAATTACCGAAGCAGTAAAAGAAGTGTTGTGCTATTCGTAAAAATGCATTTCTCGAATATACTCGTAAACTCTTGCATGTAAAAAATAACGCACATCCTTTTTCTTTTTAATACAATCGCGTATAAAGGAGGCAGAAATTTCCATCAGGGGAGCATCAACAAAAATACAATTAGGATGCTCATCAATTTTACCTTCAAAACCTGGACGTGGGTAAATATAACGAGTAGTAGTTCGAATTATCTCTTCATAGTTTTTCCATTGGTGAAAGGTAGGCAAGCCGTCAGAGCCCATAATAATTGCAAACTCTCTGTCGGGATACTGGTCCCTCAAATAAGCCAAAGTATCGATTGTATAAGATGGTTGAGGCATTTTCATTTCGATATCACAAACTCGAAATCGGCGGTCGTCGTAAATAGCTTCTCTAACAAGGGCAAGCCTATGATAATCTGCTAAGAGAGTGCTTTTTTTTTTGAATGGATTTTGAGGGCTAACTACAAACCAAACCTGTTGAATATCGGTGAACTCGACCATATAGTTGGCAATAATCAAATGCCCAACGTGAATTGGGTTAAAAGAGCCGAAAAATAACCCTGTCTTCATCCTATCTATAGAATTTTATATAATTAGATATTATTTGTAGTACAAATATAGATAAGATTAAGGATTAGTGGCAACATTGATTAATCTTTATATTTTGTAACAATTTAGGGTATTTAGCACGTTTTACGGCCGAATGTGCAAACAATTTTTGGTACGTTTCCTCGGTGAGATTTTCAAAATGCTCGTCAGTGAAATTACGAAGATCCGGGGACGGTTCAAATGCTGGCTCTCTGTGAGGAGTAATACGAAAATTCCACGGGCATACCTCCTGACATATATCACAACCAAAAATCCATCCTTTCATTTTATTTTTGACAGACTCATCTATTTCGTGTTTGTTTTCGATAGTATGATAGGAAATGCATCGGTTGGCATCAACAATCATTGGAGCCACGATAGCTCCCGTAGGGCAAGCATCGATACAGTATGTACAGGTACCACAAAGGTTATTTATTGGTCGATCGTAAACCAGGTCGATATTAAGAAAAATTTCCCCGATAAAACAATAAGAACCCAACTTGCGATTAATTAGCAGGCTGTTTTTGCCAATCCACCCCAAACCAGCTCTGTGTGCCCAAACACGTTCCATTACGGGTGCTGAATCGACAAAACAACGACCCTGCACTTGTTCGCCGATATTCAACTGAATTGCGCTTAGCAATTGGTTTAGCTGTTTCTTGACAACCTTGTGATAATCAAGACCAAGCGCATAACGAGCTATCTTATATTTTCTATGAGCAAAGGGATATGATACAGGAGTATAATTTTTTAAAACTACGATAATGGAACGAGTCCCCTCAACAAGCATACGGGGATTAGCCCGTTTGTCGAAGTGATTGTTCATCCACTCCATTCCAGCATGATAACCTTTTGCCAACCATTCTTTTAAGTTATTTTTCTCTTCATCGAGTGGTTCGGCACTGGCTATTCCGCAGGCATCGAACCCCAGTTCAAGTGCTTTTGCCTTAATAAAATTGGTAATTTCGAGGCTATTCACCTTAGTAAGCTATAACAAACCCAACTCTAGCATAGCTTCTTCGCTCATCATGTCTTTACTCCATGGCGGTTCGAAAGTAAGATTAACCTTTACATCCTTTACCCCTTCGATAGCTTTTACTTTCTCGTGCACTTCCATCACGAGCTCATCGGCCATGGGACAGTTTGGAGCTGTCATGGTCATAACAATCTCGACCCGAAAATCGTCGTCGATATTAATTTCGTAAATTAACCCAAGGTCAAAAATATTGACTGGTATCTCAGGATCGTATATGGTCTTAAGTACAGAGGCTATTTCCGACTCAAGTTGTAGAATCTTGTTGCTCATAATCGTATTTTTTAAATAAACAATAAAATCGATACAAAGTTGGGAATTTATTTTCAAAAAATAATCCCTTGCTACTGCGGTTTAAATATGTAATAAGAACTATTTAACTCCCTTCGAAATAAGAAATGCACTGTAAGCTTTGTCGGTTTTATGAATATGATTTTCGATCCACTGCTTAAGCATATTGGTAATCTCGATACTGATAACCAATTTGCCATTTTTTATCCGGTTTTCAATATCTGCAACTTTGGCCTTAAAATTATCGTGTTCATCTTTATGACTTTGGTATCCAGGAAAACTATACGTTTTCATGAGTTGCTCTTCAGTCTTAAAATGATAAACAGTATAGGCTTTCAATTTTTCGAGCAACTCGAGTGTGGCCTCACGGGAAAGGTTCTGCTTTATCCCATTATAGAATTCATTAACAGCATTAAAAAGGGACTGATGTTGACTATCGATACTTGCAATCCCAACGCTGTATTCGGGTGTCCATTTAATGATTTCCATAGGTTTGTTTTTTTTTGTTTTTGAATACATTTGTGCTATGCAAAAATTGTACGAGTTTACAATTCTTTATGTTATATTAATCTAAAATTTTTCCATGAACAACATCGAAATTATTGAGTGCGACTTTAGTCATCCTGATCATTTGAAAGCTGTAGGCGAACTCACAGCTGCATATATGAACGATCCCATGGGAGGGCATATTCGTATGGATGATAAAATAAAGTCCGAATTGCCTATAGTACTTGCCAAACATCCAGCCAAACTTGTATTATTGGCAAAAGCTGGAAATAACTATGTGGGAATATGTACAGCTTTTATAGGCATTTCAACATTTTATGCTCGACCTTTTTTTAATGTTCACGATATTGCAGTACTCTCAGAATACAGGGGAAGAGGTATTGGCCAAAAACTCCTTGAAAAAGTAATTGATATTGCCCGAAAGCACAATTACTGCAAAATTACCCTCGAGGTACGCCATGATAATGTTGTAGCACAAAAGCTATATCAAAAACTAGGTTTTGCCAATTCGGAGCCACCCATGTATTTCTGGACAAAATGGTTGTAAAATGAATAACAACAAGCTAGCTCAAAAAATAATTATAAGACTGTTTGTTCTTTCTCTCATTATCTTATCTTGGCCAAAACAACTAAAAGGAAATAAAATTGAACTATCTACACCATCGGATGTTAACACATTTTTTGAGAATTTATACAATTTTCGATTTAATTCGGTAAATGCATTGCTCAGCAATTCCTTGCCTATCAACACAACCTACTTCTGCAGAATGTATTACGATTGGTGGATGTTACTATCAACTAATCAAAAAACATATTATTCAAAATGTTATTCAAATATTTTGCTTTATAAGAATTCATACACCACAGATGACTCCTTATCGATATTTTTTGATGCCTTTCGCTTAAGGCTTCTATTATTAAACAAACAGTATCTCAAGGCATATCAGCATGCTAACAAATTAATAGACAACTACGAGTTTTATGTGAATTCGATGAACAAAAAGTACATGAAGGACAATCAAAAGCTAATAGTTGGGCTAATGCACTATCTAGGGGCAACGGCGTTAAAAAAATATCCCTATCTGTTTCAGAAAAAAAAGTTGTTATGTTTTTCGGACACTTTAGGGTTAAACCTATTAGTTCAATGTTCCCAAAGCACCTCGGTTTATGCCAGAACTGAAAGCCTATATTTTCTTGTAAAAATTTATCTTGAAATAGAATCTAATTTTCCTAAAGCATATTTTTATTCAACACAATTAATAAATTTGTTTCCTGAAAATATTATTTTTGGTTATAATCATTTAACATTACTATCCCGAATGAATAAAATTCAAGAATACGCTATTTTAAAAACAAAATTATTAAGCGAGATTACAAAAAATAATGATTTAATAAGCGAACAAAAAACATATTTATACCAACTAATTAATACTATTTAAATTCTCATGAATACTTTATTATGGATCTTGACGGTATTAAGCATTCAATTGAACAATTATATTTCTTTTCAACTCGAATCTAAAACTTTATCAAACCAGAAAGTTGTAATTATTAGGGCAGAGATTTTTTTCAAATACGACGAAGGTAAAATGATTACCCGTTATATCTATCCTACCGAATTGATTTCAATAACAAACAACAAAGGTGAAGCTGCATTTTACGATCCAAAAACAAACACAGCATCTTACAAAAGGGGAGCATTATTTCTAACAACTAATGACAATATTTATCTTTTTTTAAGCGAGCGTTACAGTGATTTAGGTTTAAAAGAAATGGGTTATAAGATAGTAAGCAAGAAACGTGATAAAGGGTACATTGTAACAGAATGGTTGCCCGAAAAATCTAATTCTGAAGATAAAGCTGAAAAAATTGTTTTAGCCCATCAGAATGATTTACCAGCCTATATGGCACTTTACTCTAACAATCGTTGCGAAAAGAAAATATATTATACTGGCTACTCGATGTATGGTAGTTACTTTTTGCCATCACGAATTGTTGAGATAACCTATGTAAAATCAGATTCTATCATTGTTAAAAAAGAATATACTAATTACAAAATCGGTTCGAGTGCTAACAATCCCTATTTCAATTTTGTTATTCCCTCAAACGCCAAAACAATTACTAATCCATGAGATTGTTAGTTTTTTCACTATTCGTGTGGCCTTTACAATTATTAGGGCAGCCTCTGCCGGACAAAATGCTTATTTTACAAAAGCCAAAAGTTGAATTACATCAAATTAATCGAAATCCCCAATTTGGATTTTCAAAAAACGCAAGATGGTATGTACGTTATAATCCGGTTTACATTAGCTCTGCATGCATGCTTTATCTATATCAAAAGATTTTGTCGCCCCAATTTTCGGCCAGTTGTGGATATGATCCGTCTTGTTCTGCAATGAGTAAAAAATTAATTTCTGAATTTGGTGTTTTTAAAGGAGTTTTATATACTGCCGATAGACTTACACGATGTAATAAATTTAGTTTTGCCGAACTTGAACCCGACGAAATTGATCCAAAAGATGGAAAGGTACATGAAGATGTTGAAAGGTATAAATGAAAACGTTCCGTCTTATAATATTGTTTCCTCTTATTTTCCTTCACTCCTACCGAGCAAAGGGACAATTTGACTGTTCGTTAGATATAAAATTGCTAAGGCACCTTACACAAACAAATAAAAACTTCGAAAGCCTTGTACTCACCTCTTCGATGCTTAAGCAAATTAATTGTGAAGCTTGGGTTGATTCAATATATTTCTATAGAGGTTACGCCTATTATCAACTTAAACAGCTTGATAGTGCAACTTATAATTTTATAAAAGTAAGAAACCCTGATTCTTTAGCTAATAAAGCTAAATTTTTTGCCATTGTTGCAGCCATCTATAACGACAAACCAAAACTTTGCGACAGTATATCCAGGACAGTAAAACACACGTCGCAAATTATTAGTGATTTAAAAAAAGTGTGTGACCTCGGAATTGCATTATATCAAAGCGATATGGAAAAATATCGCACATTATCTGATCAGATTAGTTTAAGTAGTTACTTGCTAAGTAACGAAATCCAAGGTTTATCAAGAACATATGAAACATTATTAAACAAAAGAAAAAAATCTCCGACAAAAGCTGCAATATTTTCAGCAATAATCCCAGGCAGTGGCAAATGGTATTTAGGTAGAAAAGGCCAAGCTATTGCCTCTTTTCTCACGGTAGGAATTTTGGGTGGCATTTCGGCTGAATTGATTGCAAAAAATGGATGGTATAACTTTTTCTCGATATCTGCTATAACAACTACTGCAATATTTTACGGAGGAAATATATACGGAAGTTACTACTTAGGTAAATATGTCAATAGAAGGCTGGATGAAAAAATTAAACAAGACGTACAGTATTATATTCATGTGGCTGTTCGGAATGTGTATTATTACTAGTAAGGCTAATACCGACGATTACAGTTGGTTATTAGAGGAAGCGAAAAATCTTTACAATGAGGGCTTATTCGATGAAGCTATAATTAATTGTGAGCGATATTTATATTTTTCGCAGGATAAAGAACTAAAGAATACTGCATTGTTTATAGAGGCTAAAGCATTCCAGCAAAAAGCTAATTACAAAAACTCAAGCACAATATTGCTCTCAATATCACCCTTCCAACTTGACCCAAAAATGAAAGCACTGATAGATCTCAATTTGGCACTAAACGGCTATTTACAAGGAAATTATGATGAGGCAGAAGTATACACCGAAAGCTGCGATACCAGTGTATTAGATGTTAAAGATAAAATTAATTTCGAACTTTTGCGGCTTATAACTTTGTGTGAAAGAGAGAAATGGAAAGAAGCTATTTTTCTGGCACAAAATTCAAAATTTATTTCCGACAGCATTAAGTCGGAGTTATTGAAACTTTTAAATAATCCTCCAAAGTTTCTGAATAAAAAAAAATTAGAATGGTTTAGTCGTTTTGTTCCAGGAAGTGGACAAATTATAGCAGGACATGTAACCGAAGGCATTTTTAGTTTTGCACTGTGTGGTAGTGCTATAGCACTTGGCACATTTCTCGTATTAAACAGTTATTATTTTTCGGGTTATTTCATTGGAGCTGGAACTTTATATGCTTTCTACTATGGCGGAATCAGGCGATTAGATGAAATAGTTGAATTTGAAAACCAAAGAAAGAAAAATTCTTATATACAAAATTTAAAATCAAAATTAAAAAATATGGGGACCTAAAGGCCCCCGTAAGTGTTACCACATTATAAACTTCTCATTATTGACGTATTTGCTTATATCATTGCTATTTATAAGCAATACGATAAAATCGACAAAGGGAACAATACCAAATATACCCCCGAAAGTACAGAAATAATAGAAAAACATTGAACCCTTCGTGCCAAGATAATAACGGTGAATGGCAAAACCACCCAAGAACCAAGCAAGAATAGCAGCAACAAATGCATTTTTATCGCTCGAGAGCAAATATGTGTTCATGCCAGCAAGATTCATAGCTTCGGGGCTAGAAATTAAATTGACAATCTGCACTTCAGTTGCACCTGCAAAAGCCTGATCCAAATTTGATTCATTTAAAGCATAATTTGCCTTCGCACCAATAGCAAAAACAAAAATTACAGAAAGAGCTAATAAAAATTTTTTCATATCAGTTAGGTTTAAAGTTAAACATATTTCAAATTTAACTTTTTTTATAAATAAAACTAAGCAATTTAAAATTCTGTCTCAAATTTTATAGTGATTGCTGAAGAGACTTCCCTATTATATTCTCTCACAAGTCAATAATTCAATTCTTTGTTCTAGATTTTTATTAAAATCGTTTTAATAAGAAGGAATACTCCCGTTAGGTGTAAATTTTGAAAGTTTATAGGAGCACTTTT
Source organism: Bacteroidales bacterium (assembly GCA_026416115.1). GTDB lineage: Bacteria > Bacteroidota > Bacteroidia > Bacteroidales > DTGW01 > JAKPGM01. The sequence continues at coordinate 11,689 of JAOAFU010000187.1, forward strand.
TAAGGCTTCCCCTAAGAAGCAATTAATCACTTCAATCACGCATACTTTGTAATTGGAACGAAATTTAACTTGTTTTTACCCCTAAGATCTATCTTACTGCAAACGTTTGAAATCGATAAGAAGAGCAATTTTTCCGACTCAAATCCAATTTGTTTCGATGTACAAATTACATTTTTTTGTTGGAATTGGATAAAAGTAAGCAATAACTTTATGCTACAATCACAACCATAATAAAAATAAGTATGTATGAAAACTAAGAAACTACTCACGCTGTTTTTATTTGTTACAAGCATGGTGGCAATCCATGCTCAACGAGTGGCAATAACGGGCAAAGTTACGGAAGAAAAGACAGGAAGCCCTGTCACAGGAGCAAGTGTGATATTGAAAGGAACTCAGCAAGGAACACTTACTGATGCTGATGGGAATTTTCGAATCAATGCCCAGAAGGGAGATGTGCTCGTCATTTCGTTTGTAGGTTACGAAACGCAAGAAATTACGGTAGGCGATAATACGCAGATAAATATTTCTATGCGTGAAAGCCTCACGACACTCGACGAAATTGTTGTTATCGGTTATGGTACGGTTAAAAAATCGGACGCTACAGGATCGGTTGCGGTTGTTACCGCAAAAGATTTTAATCGTGGAGCCATTAACACTTCCGAGTTAATTACTGGAAAATCGGCAGGGGTGGTAATTACTCCCAGTAGTGGACAACCGGGTACCTCGTCGACAATTCGTATTCGAGGCGGTTCTTCGCTTAATGCAAGTAACGATCCATTATTAGTTATCGATGGTGTTCCAGTAACAAGCTCGAATTTGAACTTGATTAACCCCAACGATATTGAGTCGTTTACAGTATTGAAAGATGCATCGGCAACAGCTATATACGGTGCTCGTGCTTCGAACGGAGTTATCCTTATTACTACCAAAAAAGGTTCGAAAGAATTTCAGGTAGCATACAATGGAACAGTAGGGCTTAATACGCTTCCTAAAAAGATAGATGTTCTTACGGCCGATGAGTATCGCAACCTGATCAATAGCTTAATTCGTCGTTCGGCTTCCGACTCTGTCAAATACAGCAAAGCTCGCGCTTTGATGGGTAATTCTAATACCGATTGGCAGGATGAGATTACGCGTGATGCTATTACTCAAGATCACAATGTCAGTCTTGCTGGTTCGCTGATGAATGTTCCGGTAAGAGCTTCGTTGGGATACACCGATCAACAGGGTACTATTATTAACTCTGACATGCAAAGATCAACGTTAACACTTGGCATTAACCCATCGTTGTTTGATAATCACCTAAAAATTAATGCAAACGCAAAAGGTATATATTTTAATAACAATTGGGGAAATGCCGGTTCGTTGGGATCGGCTGTTGCTTTCGACCCCACACATCCTGTACGCGATACCTCGAGTAAATATGTACCTTGGGGTGGTTATTTTACTTGGTTGCAACCCAACAAAAACCCAATTACCATTGCACCTGCTAACCCAGTAGCACTTGCCGAAATGGCCGACAACAAATCGAACACAATGCAAATGATAGGCAATATTCAGCTCGATTACCAGGTACATTTTCTCCCCGATTTGCATGTAAATGTAAACTTGGGCTTAGACTATCAGAAAAAAGATGGACACGATAACCTACCTAAAACAGCCTCATGGACATTCAATTCGAATTTGGGTCGAAAAGCTGAATACAAGGACAATTTCAAGAACAAGTTGCTTGATGTTTACCTCAACTATAATAAGGAGCTACCCTCAATTGCTAGTCAGATAAGCGCAATGGGTGGTTATTCGTGGCAAAATTTTTATGAAGATCATTATTACTATTCGACCAACTACGACCGCACGGTTAAAAACGACAGCACCTCATCGGCTACAGAGCTACAGCTCATCTCGTTTTTTGGGCGATTCCAATACATTTTACTCGAAAGGTACATGGTTACCTTTACCCTCCGACAGGATGGTACCTCCCGCTTCTCGCCCGACAATCGTTGGGGTTTGTTCCCATCAGTAGCTTTAGCATGGAGCATCAACAAAGAGCCTTTTTTAAGAAATGTTAAAGCTTTGAGCGAATTGAAATTAAGATTGAGCTACGGGGTCACAGGTCAGCAGAATATTGCCAGTGGTAATCTAAGAGACTACATCTATTTATCGACCTACAAACGTAGTTACGATAATGCAATGTACCAGTTTGGCGATATCTTCTACTATACTCTTCGGCCTAACGCATACGATGCGAACATCAAATGGGAAGAAACAAGTACCTACAATGCCGGGGTTGACTATGGATTCATGAATAACCGCATAACGGGAAGTTTCGATATATATCAGCGCAAGTCAAAAGATCTTTTGAACTATACTACAGTTCCCGCAGGTACCAATTTTGCTAACTATATTTATACCAATGTAGGTACGCTTGAAATAAAGGGTTTTGAAGCTTCCATCAATGCACGTATTATCTCAACGAAGGATTTTGTATGGGAAGTAGGTGCAAACTTTTCGTACAATACGAATAAGATTACTCAACTTCGCTCGCGCATGGATAGCACCTTTGCCGGCGACGAATTTGGATTTATCAGTGGAGGTGTTGGCAATAGAGTACTTATCAACTCATTGGGTAAACCACGCGGATCGTTCTACATGTTTGAACAACAATACGACAGTTTGGGTAATCCCATCGAAGGGGCATACAGAAAGGATACAGCAGGAAAAGATATTAAAGTCCACTACCATACACCCGACCCCAAGTACACCGTGGGTCTTACCACCCGACTGCAGTACAAAAATTTCGATTTTTCTCTCTCGGCGCGTGCTAATATAGGGAACTATGTTTATAACAATGTAGCTTCAAATCAGGGTACATACCAGAACATATATAACTCGGCCGGATACATCAACAATGTTCATTCATCGGTATTAAAAACCAAATTCGAAGTACCACAATATTGGTCGAATTATTATGTTGAAAATGCCTCGTTTTTCCGCATCGACAATATAAGTTTTGGTTATACCTTCCCGAATATTATCGGCAAAGGAAGCCTTAAGATATCGGCTATTATCCAGAATGCCCTTGTAATAAGCGATTATTCGGGGATTGATCCGGAAGTCGACGGTGGTATTGATAACAATATATACCCTCGTCCCAGAATTTATCAGCTGGGGATAAACCTAACCTTCTAAAAAGTGCCGATTGTATTAATTTTTAAAAAAGTAAGCAGTATGAAAAAGCAATATAGGATAATAATAATGAGTTTGGGGATAGCACTTATAGCTACTTCGTGCCTTAAGGATCTTGACACCGAACCCCTTGATAAGAATATAACTACTACCAATAAAGTTTTTAAAGACACTTCAGCCTTTAAAGAGGCTTTGGCCAAAATCTATGGTGGATATGCTTTAACAGGACAACAGGGACCTGCTGGTGACGCCGACATTTCGGGTATAGACGAAGGCTTCTCTAACTATCTTCGACAATACTGGAATTGCCAGGAACTTACCACTGACGAGGCTGTAATTGCATGGAACGATGCTACGATTAAAGATTTTCATTGGCATACCTGGACGCCTTCCGACGTATTTATTACAGCAATGTACTATCGTATCATGTATCAGATAACCCTTGCCAACGACTTTATAAGTAATTGCGACGAATATGCTGGAAAGCTTTCAGCTCAGGGTCAAGCAGAACTGAAGCATTATAAAGCCGAAGCTCGTTTTCTGAGAGCACTAACCTACTGGCATGGAATCGACCTGTTTGGAAATATGCCTTTTGTTACCGAGAAAGACAAAGTGGGCAGTTTCTTTCCCAAACAAATTAGTCGTTCGGATCTTTTCGACTATATTGAGAAAGAGCTGCTCGAATGTGAAAAGGACCTAGTCGATGCCCGCCAGAATGAATATGGACGAGCCGATAAGGCAGCAGCCTGGACACTGCTGGCTAAGTTGTACCTAAACGCTAAAGTTTATAAAGGAGTTGAAGAATATGATAAAGTAATTACTTACACCCAAAAAGTTATAGACGCAGGATATACCTTACAACCTGTATACCCGCATCTTTTCTGCGCCGACAACCATTTAAGTCCTGAAATTATTTTCTCTATAAACTTTGATGGTCTACATACCCGTACCTGGGGGGGTATGGTTTACCTTATTCATGCTGCAATAGGTGGAACTATGAAACCTGCAGATTTTGGAGTAGGTGGAGGTTGGGGTGGAACTCGCACGACCAAAGCCTTTGTTGAAAAGTTCTACAATAGCAACAACACAATCGACACGCTCGACAGTCGTGCTTTATTTCACACCGATGGCCAAAAACTCGAAATTGACGATATAGGAAACTTTACCGACGGTTATGCAATTAAAAAATACAAAAATGTAACTTCGACTGGAGCGCCAGCACCACATGCACACCCCGATTTTGTAGATACCGATTTTCCTATGTTTCGTCTTGCCGATGTATACCTGATGTATGCAGAAGCTACTTTGCGTGGTGCAGCTAATGGCAATTTGACAAAAGCACTCGAGTACGTTAACGCAATCCGCACAAGAGCCTATGGTGGACAAACAACGGGAAACATCTCTTCCGGTGAGCTTACTCTCGATTTTATTCTCGATGAACGTGCACGTGAACTATACTGGGAAGGACATCGTAGAACCGATCTTATTCGATTTGGAAAATTCACGGGAGGTGATTATATCTGGCCATGGAAGGGTAAAGTCAAAGAAGGAACTGCAACACCCAACCACCTCAATCTATTTCCAATACCTTCTTCCGATCTAAATGCTAATCCCAATCTCGTTCAGAATCCTGGGTACTAATTCTTACAATAAATTTTAGGGAAAAAGATGCTCTTTTGAATTAAAAGAGCATCTTTTTTTGTTAAGAAGGATTGAAAAAATTATTTTTGCTGCCAAATTTTTAAAGAAAGCTATGTTAACTGTCGAAAAAATTGGCGGCACCTCGATGTCTCAGTTCGATCAGGTACTGAAAAACATCATCATTGGAAATCGTAAGCCAGGTGAATATTACAACCGTGTATTTGTAGTATCGGCCTATAATAATGTTACAAATTGGTTGCTCGAACATAAAAAAACAAAGGAGCCCGGTATATACTCACTTTTTGCCGAGGGTAAAGATTATAATGCAGCATTGGCACAATTACTCGATAGGCTAATTGCTATTAATGAAAGTTTTGTAAACATTGGTCTCGATTTGAATGTGGCCAATCACTTTATAAAAACCCGAATACTTCAGACAAAAAATTATCTTAACAGCTTAGCCGATGTTCTGGCTACTGGTTATATAGCAAAAAAGGACATTTTGCTCGCCGCCAGAGAAATTTTAGCCTCAATCGGTGAAGCGCATTCGGCCTTCAACTCTGTTAACATACTTAAAAACAATAATATCAATGCTCAATTTATCGATCTTTGTGGCTTCAACGATCCTGAACATCTTACCATTGACCAACGAATTCATAATGCTTTCAAAGGTATAGATTTTTCGAAAGTTTTGTGTATAGCTACAGGGTACACTAAAGGTACTGAAGGTATCATGCGCGAATTCGACCGTGGATATTCCGAAGTTACTTTTAGCAAAATTGCAGTTGAGCTTAAAGCCGACGAAGCAATTATTCACAAGGAATTCCACCTCTCATCGGCCGACCCCAAGTTAGTAGGTGTTGATAAGTCGATTGTAGTAGGCTTTACCAATTATAACGTTGCCGACCAGTTGGCCGACATTGGTATGGAAGCTATTCATCCCAAAGCCTCGAAACCACTGGAAATAGCTGGAATAAATATTCGAATTAAAAATACATTTGAACCCGAACATCCAGGAACCCTCATCTCGAAAAATTATGTAAGCAAGGAATCAAAAATTGAGATTGTTACAGGATCGGATAAAGTTACTGCTATAGAAGTACACGACCCCTTTATGGTTGGGGAAGTCGGGTTCGACTATTCCATCATGGAATACTTTAAGAAGTATAACATTAGCTATATCTTAAAATCATCGAATGCCAACAGCATTACAACTGTTATTTGGGAAGATGAAGTGTATCCTGAACTAATAAACGATTTGCAGAACCGTTTTCACAAAGTTACAGTAAAGAATGTAGCTATTGTTTGCGCACTTGGTACAAATATAGCCAAACCTGGAATACTGGCCAAAGCTGCACAGACTTTGGCATCGAATAACATCAACGTAGAGAGTATTTCACAATCACTTAGCCAGGTAAGTATTCAGTTTGTTATCAATCGTGAGGATTATGCTAAAGCTATCATTGTCCTTAACGATGCTCTTTGTGTAAACGGCTAAATTGCTGGAAGTATTTGGAGAGTTCGAAACATTATTTTACTTTTGCAGAGTGTTCTCTTGCCCGGATGGCGGAATAGGTAGACGCGCTGGTCTCAAAAACCAGTAAGAGCAATCTTGTGCCGGTTCGATTCCGGCTCCGGGTACTATAT
>JAOAFU010000190.1 GCA_026416115.1 Bacteroidales bacterium
AACTCAGCCTGGTTGGGTAATTCAAATATGCCCTTTTGGCGCGTATACACTAATCAGATCTGGACGGCCGATGGTATCGTGCATCAATCGGACAGACGATTAAAAAAAGATATTCAACCTTTACAGACAGGATTAGAAAAAATAAAGAAAATCAGACCCGTCACATACAACCTTATATTGGATTCAATGTTATTACCCGATTCAAAAAAAGAAAAATACGATAAAAAGAGATTGCAAAAAATTGGACTGATTGCTCAAGAAGTGGCTGAAGTCATACCAGAAGCAGTAGTTAAAGACGAAGGACGTAATTTGTATGGAATTGATTATACAATAGTTATACCTGTCCTTGTTCAGGCCATTAAAGAACAGCAAGTGATTATTGAAAGTTTACAAAGCGAGATAAAAGAGCTAAAAAATAGCAATTCAAAACTCAAAAGTGCCTTCTTATCGGCTGGAACGATAAATGTTTCCTCTACATCGAATTCAAGTGAACATATGTTATACCAGAACGTACCCAATCCCTTCTCGCAAAGCACTACCATTGAATACTATTTGGCCGATGGCTTTCAGCGTGCTACGCTGAATATTTTTGATATGAATGGCACGCAACTCAAAAGCATCGCTCTGCATCAAAAAGGATATGGAAATGTAACCATTAACGGCTACGAACTCAAAGCCGGGATGTACATGTATGCTCTCATCGTCGATGGACAACTGATTGATACAAAAAGGATGGTATTGACTGATTAACATAAATAGTATGAAAATGCAAATATTTATTCTTCTGGGTCTTTTTGTTTTCATAGGAGGGTGTAATAAAGACAATGAAATAAAACCTATGATTGATAAGAAGGTTCTTATCGGAAAATGGGTGAATACTCAATTAAAAACTGACACTTTATTCTGGAATGATACCATTATATTGAGAACTGATACTATAACTTCTTTACCAAAACATAGTTACAATTATGAGCTGATTCAAGATAGCATCAGACTTGAATATAATGGTGAATATTATATTTTAGTACCAAAATCCAGTTTTAAAATAAGCATTAATTCTGATAAATTAACTATCACAATTGAAGGTATCGACAGATATTTTCCAAGTTACAAAGGGAATCAGTTTAAAAAAATAAACTAAAAAAATTCAAGACATGTATAGGATAATCAATATATTTCTCTTTATTCAGTTGTTTTGTTTAGCCAATGTTTTTTCTCAAATAACAAAACCAGGAGAATTAAAAAGCAATAAATTGAACAAGTTAAAAACAAACGAAGAGATACCTGTAATATCTATGCCTTCTTTTAACGTTGAGCAAATGCTTGTTGAAGACAAACTTAATGAAAAAAGAATGGACAAACCACTACGTTTTGCAAAAGTATTTGAAGTTGACATTGATATTAAAAAGGAAGGTTTACTAAATATTACAGAAGATGGTCAAATATGGCGTTTAAAGATACAATCTTCCGGTGCATATTCTTTAAATTTTATTTTTAAGGATTATGAATTACCTGCTGGAGCTGAGTTATATCTGTATAACATTGACAAAACTCAAATAATTGGAGCGTTAACTGATATCAATAATAACGACTCAAAAATTGTTCCTGTACGACCTATAAAAGGTGATATTGCAATTATTGAATATTACGAACCAGTAATCGCTTCTTTTAAGGGAAACCTTAAATTATGCAAAGTAGGTCATGATTACAAAGGGATTTTAAATTATCCCATTGAATACGATGGTCGTTTTGGAACTTCTCGAAGTTGTAATGTTGATATCAATTGTGTAGAGGGTAATAACTGGCAAAACGAGAGTCACTCGGTATGCAGAATACTAATAAATGCAAGCGGATACTGTACAGGTTCTTTAATAAACAATGTTAATAATGATGGAAGAGCATATGTATTAACTGCCAATCATTGCATTAATACAGAATCTGCTGCTAATAATTCTGTCTTTGTTTTTAATTACGAAAGTCCAACTTGCAACGGAAGTGATGGTTCTATTATTCAAAGCATATCGAATTCTACACTTAGAGCAAGTTGGGCAACTTCTGATTTTTCATTAGTTGAATTAAGTTCAGTACCACCGAGTGATTTTAATCCTTATTGGAATGGATGGAATAATCAAAATACTACTCCAACTGCTCCTGTAGTATGTATTCATCACCCTGCTGGAGACGTTAAAAAAATATCAATTGATGTTGATGAACCATCAAATAATGGTAATTTCTGGAGAGTCATTGATTGGACAGTAGGTACTGTTGAACATGGTTCTTCTGGTGCACCATTTTATAACTCAAACCATAGGGTAGTTGGTCAAGTGCATGGTGGAAACAATATCTTTTGTAGTACAAGTGAGATAAGTGAATATGGCAAATTTTCAACTTCATGGACAGGTGGAGGTACAGATGCAACTCGATTACAAAACTGGTTAGACCCATCTAATACCGTTACTGAATTGCCTGGACTAAGATTAATACGAAATATAACCATTACATCAAATACTCCTGCATCTGGTGATATTGTAAGACTTATAAATGTTTCTATACAAAATGGATCAAATATAACAATTGATTTCAATAATCAATTCGAAGCTACTGGAACATTCGATGCCCCGCTTGGAACAACTTTGAATATACAACCATAAACGTTGCACAACACCGCCTATACAACCATGCGGGGCGGCAGTACAGGCGGGTAAGGTAAGTTGGAATTGGCAGGCAGGTTCTAAGTTTTAGGGCAAACGCCTACGAAACCCCGCACGGTGTATAGGCGATAGCGTTAGCGCCAAATGAAATCGGAAGATATACTAATCAACGTTATAGTAAAATTAATTCAAAACATTAAGCATATGACATAGCTGAATGTGCGGATACAATTTTAAAAAGGGTAAGAAAATTGCCATGTTTCTTACTTATTGTATTCGAGTACTAGCAAAGTACTTATTTAATGGCAAAAGAAAGTGAGTTCAAAGATAATTTGCCTACCCAAACTCACCTACGTTTAACTTTAAATGCAAAATTATGAAAAGTTTGTTTTACATGTTATTAATGTTTTTTTTGCTATTAAGTTGCAAAAAAGAAAAAATTACTGATGAGATTTTTGTCGCCCAGGAAAATGTTGTCAATTCAGATAAAATTGAATCTGCAGTAGATTCAATAACAATAAAAGAAATTTTGGAGAAAGCAGACCTTGTATATTTAAACTTTAGTAAGTATGCTCCTAAGCTTAAAGCTGCAGGAATTCCTCATTACATTGGAGTGTTGCCTATAAGTGGTTATTGTCCAACCTCGTTCGGACAGATTCGTTATCATGAAGATTTGGAAGATAACAGACCGGCAACAAAATATAATAATGGTCCCAACTGTTTTACTGCATTTGGATTACAGGCTAATGGTGGAAATGCTGACTGGACAGTATGTATTGTGGATGCCTCAATCTATAAATTTGATAAAATCAAATATGCCTATGGGATATTTGACTTATCGCATTTACAATTTTTAAATGGTGCGCCAGAAGTATTTATACACGCTGACGATGAGGATGAAGCAGCAGGAGGAAACGACAATCATTACGATAGCCCATCATATGGTTTCGAAAGAAATCCATATTCTCCATACTATCCAACACAGAAACCAATGAAAAATACAGAGTTTTGGATGTATTATTTTAAGGCCAATCCTTCCAGTACATTAAAATTACCTAATTTGGGATTCAGGTATGCTGTGTTTTCAAATTTCAGCACATGTGAATGTGATTGGACCAGACAAAATACCTTTAATGCAGATACTGAAGATAGTAATCCTGCCAACGCAGCAAAGGTTTACATGCCTGATGCTAGCAATTATGGTATTGGTGTGTTAGATCCGATATATAAGATTGTTTCTGTTGGGAAAAATATTACCTACTATATTCAAGATGCAGGAGTCTGGAGTTACTAAAATTGATCCTCAGAATTTATATACCCTCATGCACAAGAAAACAATTTGTGCATGAGGAGTATTAAAAAAAATTAATTAATATGAGAAAATTCTTAATAAATCTATGGTTAATACTTTGTGTGATTAGTTGTTCAAAAACTGACCCTGGAAAACAGGTGGTCGCAGAAGTTGGTGGTAAAAAGATTACCTTATCGGAGGTAGATGCAACAATCAATGAACCATTGTATCACATGTTGGAAGGAATATATAGTCTTCGAAATGAAGCACTTAATAGTATAATTAATGAATATTTGCTCGAAATTGAAGCTAATTCAAGAAATCTAAGTAAAGAAAAATTGTTATATATTGAAGTATTTAATAAAATAAATGATAGTATAATTGCACTAAAAGAAAAGGAGTGTAACTTTTTAATACCTGACAAAAGAAATCCACTAAAAACAATAAGTACAAAAAACGCCTATGGACGTCACTTACTTGTAGAATATATAGTTTTAGGGTATAAAAGAGATTATCTTGAAGAATTGAGAGAGAAATATAAGAATAAAATCTCAGTCATGCTAAAACTACCTGAACGATACAGAAAAATATTGGATTTAAAAGGAATTCATATTTCATATGTAAAAAATAATCATTCAAAGAATGACCTTATTGTAATAGGCAGTTATGATTGCGAAGGTTGCAAACATGCTGAACCCATTGTAAAAAAGATATATGAAAAAAATAGTTTGAAGCTCAATTATGGATTTATTTTTTATGATGATTATCCAACTCCGGCTTCAATTGCTGCAGAATGTGCATATTTGCAAAATAAATTTGAAATTATGCATGACTCGCTATTTGCTTTAACTTCGATAGCAGATTCGGCGTCAATTTTTAGAATTGCAAAAAATATTGGCCTTGACATTGTTCAGTTTGCAAAAGATTATCAAAACAAAAAAATATTCGAAAAAGTCAATGAAAACATACTTAAACTAAGAAATAAAAAAATTGAAACCACTCCGTTAATTGTAATTAACAACAAAGTTTTTAACGGACCATTCAATGAATCGGCCCTCGAACAATACATTTCAGAGAATATTAAATAAGATTAACATATGAAACTATCGATATTGCTTCTTTTCTCGCTCATAGTTAATAAAATATATGCTCAAACATATGTAATTCATGGATTTGTACAGGATTCTTTAACGGGAGAAACTTTAATTGGAGCTAGCGTTATTGCAAATGAAACAAATTATTACGCTATTACCAATAATTACGGGTTTTATTCAATAAGACTCAAACAAGGTACTTATAATATCAGCTATAATTATGCCGGGTACAAACCCCAGAGTCTCACAGTTGTTCTAAATAAAGACACATTAATTAATATAGCCTTGGCTGCTAAAGTGACGAATATTGATGAAGTGGTTGTAAAAGGAAGTCAATCCGAAATCACATCTGCGACAACCAGCAAAAAAATTGTCGACATTCAAAGGTTGAAATCTCTTACGACTATTACCGGAGAAGCCGATGTACTAAAAAGTCTGCAACTGCTTCCAGGTGTCCAGACGGCTAATGAGGGAACCGCTAACTTTAACGTAAGAGGTGGAACTTATGATCAAAATTTAGTTTTACTTGATGAAGCTCCGGTATATAACCCTTCTCATACGCTTGGATTTTTTTCCACATTTAATCCTGATGCTTTAAAAAGTGTAACTTTCTATAAAGGTTATTTTCCTTCACAATATGGAGGCAGATTATCGTCTGTAGTAGATATTTCCATGAAAGACGGAAACAAAAATCAATTTTTTGCCAGTGGTGGTATAGGTTTATTGGCAAGTCGAATCTCAGTAGAAGGTCCTTTATATGACTCAAAAGTTTCGTATATAATTTCAGGTAGATACGGATATCCCGGTCAGACATTAAATTTACTTGCAGGTAAAATTGGTCATAACCTATTAAATATCTATGCATTACGAAATTTCAGTGACAAAAATGAGGTAAGTTTCTATGACTTAAATATCAAGTTAAATTATCAGCCTAATAGTAATAACCGGTTGTATCTATCATTATACAATGGCCAGGATCATTTTTACAGTTTTGCTTTGAATAGTAACAATACGCTCGATTGGGGAAACTTCACAACAACTGTCCGTTGGAATCACATATTTTCCATGAAATTTTTTGCCAATTATACATTGTACTTCAGTAAATACAACTATGCTTATTTTATCGATAATGATCTACAAAATTATGTCTGGCAATCGGGAATAAGAGAGATTGGAGTTAAAGCTGACCATTCTATTTATTTTAACAACTGGTATACATTGAAGTGGGGTGTAAATGTTATAAACAGAATTTTTAGTCCCGGTAATATAAGACCACGAACTGTGGAGTCGCTAATAAAACCTTTCTCGCTTGATACCAAGTACAATGACGAATTTGCTTTTTACCTTGACAACGACATAAAGTTATCCAATACAATGTCTGCAAATATTGGAGTGAGGCAAGTTTTGTTTATTGACCTTGGTCCAGCAAAAATATTCAAGTATAATAATGATAAAAGTGTAATTTACGACACTATCATTTACGGGGATGATAAGATAGTAAAATCATATACAGGAACAGAGCCTAGAATGTCAGTCAATTACGTTTTGACCGATAAAAGTTCTATTAAAATCTCATATTCTTATGTGCATCAATATCTTCATTTGCTTAGTAATTCATCAGCTGGCTTGCCAACCGACCTGTGGTTGCCCGCTGATAATTACATCAAACCTCAAAGTTCTCATCAATATGTTATAGGATATTATGCTTCTTTATGGAATGATAAACTATCTATCTCTATTGAAAATTATTATAAAAAAATGCAAAACATCATTGACTTTAAGGATAATGCCGATCTTTTTTTAAATAAACATATTGAAACAGAAATATTACAAGGCATAGGATATTCATATGGTACAGAATTACTAATTGAGAAGAAAATTGGAAATTTTAAAGGTTGGTTAAGTTATTGTCTCAGTAAAACACAATATAAAATTGAAGGTATCAATGAAAGTGCTTATTATTCACCAAGGTTCGATATCAGGCATAGCTTATCCATAACTTCTGAATATGTTATAAACAATAAATGGTCACTATCTTCGACATTTAAATTAACATCCGGTGGTTATGCAACCATTCCTGCTGGTACTTTTATTTACAATCATGTTTCATTTCCATATTACATTGGCAGAAATGGATATAAATTGCCTCCTTATCATCGACTTGATCTTTCAATAATTTATAAGCCAGTAAAAAACAATTATAGAAAATTTAAATCGGAATGGGTCTTTGGGCTATACAACGTATACAACCATAAAAATGTGTATGCATTATATGTTCGGCAAAATGATGACAATTTTACTGAAGCAAAAGCATACTATATGTATTTATTTGGAATTGTACCTACTGTAACCTATAATTTTAATTTTTAACAGTATGAAGCCTTATCAATTTTTTATAATAATGATATTTTTCTATACTTCATGTGTTGAAGAGTTTGACCTTAAACTAAATAATTCCGAACAACGTGTGGTTATAGAGGGACTAATCACAGACAGTGCAGAACTAAGCTATGTAAGAGTAACCTTAAGTAATAACAGTTTATCCTATAATAGGATCAATAGCTGGTTGGACGATGGAGCCACCCCTATAAACACGGCCTTTGTTACCATAACTGATGATATGGGAAATATTGACACAATGGTAGCAGCCCCTGAGTTTGTCATTAAAAAATGGATTGATTATCACGATAGCCTCCGAATAGATACAGTGGCCAATGATTTTTATTATCAAAAAGGTTATTACTTTCTGTCAAAGATGAAACCTACCCCGAAACATACTTACTATCTTTCAGTAACAATTGACAATAGGTTGTATAAAGCACAATGTTACATGCCTGCACTTCCTGAGGTAGATTCAATTTCTTTCAGATTCAGTTCGGACGATAAAAGTGATTACTATATCCCTCTTATATACTTTAAAGAACCTAAAAATGAAGAAAATTATTACCTTTTTACAACGGGGGAATCCATGGCAAATGTCTGGCAATACTCTATCCTGTCTGATAAATATTTATCTTCTTATGTAAATGGGGTTGATGTTTTTCGCGGACAAACAAACTTGTATTGGAGAAATGCATATCCCTTTCCAGGAACGTATTATTATATTTCTATGCAAAGTTTAACCAAAGAAGCATACGAATATTATGATTGTTTGATAAAATTATTTAGTAATGATGGTGGCACCTACAAACCAACCCCCGCATCGCCTATTTCAAATATTAATAATAATGCGTTAGGCTTTTTTAGAGCTTCTTCTGTCAAAATCTTCACAGGACAACTGCCCTAATATTTTAGTGGATTATGTTATTCATACGACTCTCAAAAACATTTTGAAAAAATATGGCGCTAACACCACCTATACAACCATGCGGGGCGGCAGTACAGCGGTTAAGGTAAGCTGGTATAGGCTGGCAGGTGCTGAGTTTTAGGGCAAAAGGCTACGAAACCCCGCACGGTGTATAGGCGATGGCGTTGGCTGCCATTTAAAAAAACGACACACATTGATAAGATATGCCAAGTCATAAAACATTAAAAAGTATAGCTCATAATTTTGGTCATTCCTTTACAAGTTTGATGAATTACCATACTGATGACTATGTGCTTGGACACATTCTCAAACAAGCAAGATTAACCGGATATTCTAAATTATCAATTGATATAAAAAACAAAGTCGCCGAACCAACTGAACTGATTAACGACAAGATTCGTGATTCAATTTCAAGATATTTGGATTGGTTTCCAAAGTTTGTAATGGACAGCGGTGCGTCAATGGACTATATTTCTAAGGCAACAATGTGCATAACTTTTGATTTGTCAAAGTCTCTGCCTTGTGGATTTGATTCAAAAGTCCTGCAAAACCTATACACTTGTGAGGTAGTAATTGTCGATGATAGAGAAAAAGAATATAAGGCAGTTCTTTCTGATTGGTGGTATCCAGAAACTTAAATATTTCTGACAATGATTTTATTTATCAAAAAATGGATTGTTGAGTTAATAGCTTTGATTGGTAACTTGATTTTGGTGTCAAGGTATTTCATTGATAAAATCACAATACGCTGTGAACCTTGTATTGACCCAAATGATTGTCCACCATGTCAAACTGATTTTATGAAATATTTTTGGTATTACTTTTTAATTTTCAACACTTTGATTATAATTGGATTGATAATAAAACGAAAAAAATAAACGGCAGCCAACATAGGCTCATAAGCAATTGGGGTTTAAGTGGTTGTGCGTGCGTCGCTCTCGCTTGCAAGCTTTCTGCTCGGTTGATAGGAAAGCGTCCACGAAGTCCCCAACTGCTTATAGCCTCGGCCGTTGTGCAACATTGTACAACTGCCCCGAAGATACAGCGGGGGAGGACTGTATCGAAGCTTAACTCTAAACCTACTTCATCATGAAAATTAAATTATTATTCTCCGCAACTTTTGCATGCTGTGTGCTTAGCTTTTCATCGTTAGCACAAATAAAAATTACCTCAAATAGTGATCTTTTAATCCCGGACGACAAAGATATACGCTGGGGGCCATCCAATGGACAGTGGGCAGTAGAATATTGGGATGGAGGATTAAACTTTTATAAACCTTACCCTACAACCAATTATGGAAATTACAAATTCTTTCTTAGCGATAACAATCTTTTTGGCTTCAATAAAAAACCCTCTTCTCCATATGTGCTCGATATATATGGTCAATATATCCGTCTTGCAGGATTTAATAGCCCTTTAATACTCGCTGTTAATGCTGCTGATCCACGTTTGCTAAGTAACGAAAGAGTGGTATTTTACAATACATCCTTAACAGGGTATATAGACATTGAGTGTAAAGTTGCTCGCGAATTTTCTGATAGCCTCTTTAAAACCAACATTAGTTACATTGAAAATACAGAATCTGCGCTATCGAAAATAAAACGATTAAAAGGGGTAAATTTTAATTGGAAATTTGATAACGATAAAGCTAAACCTAAGAAACATGCTGGTTTACTTGCCCAACAGGTTGAAAGGGTAATCCCTGAAGTGGTCACTACCAATGACAGTACAGGCCACAAATTAATTGCATACAGCGAGTTGATACCCTACCTAATTGAAGCAATAAAGGAACAACAAATGCAAATTGATTCATTGAAAAAGTTAGTGAATAAACCCAAATCATCATTAAAAAGTGGAACCACAGAAGAAAATACTTCTAAGGTTGGAATGAATGCTGCCAATAATTCCTATTTAGAACAAAACATACCCAATCCCTTTAGCCAACGTACTATAATTAACTTTTACATTGCAGAAAACACAAAAAATGCTTACCTTTATGTGTATAATATGAGTGGTGTGCAGGTTAAGTCATTCTCCATAACAGGTAGGGGTAAAGGGAATATAACCATTGAAGGGGGAGAGTTATCACCAGGTATGTATTACTATACCCTTATAACCGATGGAAGGGAAATAGATACCAAAAAAATGATTTTAACCCAAAATTAGTATGAGAACAAGGTTACTTTCATGGCTTGTTTGTCTTCCTTTATGGCTGAGCGCACAAACAAAAGAGTGGGCACCCATAGGAGCAAAATGGTATTATAATTGGCAAGAGCTTGACTTCTATGAGCTACATAGTTACATTGAATATATCGTAGTAAAAGATACAATAGTTCAGAATCTGCCAGCAAAATTTGTTCTAAAAAAAGCTGTAAACTACAATGGCAACATTGAAAACGAAACTTCACTGTTAATTAGAGAAGATAATCAAAAAGTATTTTGGTTTAACCAAAATAATAATTCATTTTCATTAATATACGACTTTTCTTTAGAAAAAGGGGATACACTTATGACTCCTATAGAGATTGTGGGATGTGATTCTGTATCTCCAATTATCGTCGACTCTGTAACTTTTATAAAAGTAGGTAATACAATATTGAAAAAACAATATCTTAGTTATACAGCATACAATTCACATTTCATTGGCAGAGATTACACTTTTACATACGAACTAATTGAAAAAATCGGCAGTGAGTTTGATTTTTTATACATACCATCAACACTAATAGAAGACAGATTTGCCTATTCTGGTTTACGCTGTTATATAGATCAGGAAATAACCTATCACACTTTATGGTGGCTTGAGCGTTTCGGAACAGCTTCATGCGACACTATAATAAATACAAGTATAATTAAGCATTCGTTACCAGTTGAAATTAAAGTTTTTCCTAATCCTTTTGAATCTTTTGTTACGATTGTTAGTCAGCAACCACTTAACCAGATAGATTTATACAGTGTCATGGGACATAAAATTAATTCTTACCCTTGTTATAAACAATGCAAAATAACACTTAATCTTTCTGCTTATAATTCGGGTATTTATTTTCTTCAAATTTATTCCAATACAATTAATTTTAAACTCAAAATTCTAAAAAAATGAGAAAAACATTAGCTTGTATTGTAATCATTTTATTAATGATACAAACACTTCTGCAAGGACAATTCGTTTGTAATACCATTACTTCTTCGTTAAAATCGTCTTCATATATTGATGTGACTAATTATATTCCTAATAATAATACTCCTACAAAGTATATACGGGTTAATATTCATTACATGTTACGTAGTCCGTCTGACCCACTATATCCTGGAAACTTTACTCAAACAAGCGATGGACTGGGTAACAGCTACAACGGATACCAATTTGCAGAAGATCTTATCAATATGGCAAATTATCGTTTATCATTAAATTATCCTATGCGTCTGCCTCCTGGTAATTCTACACCAGTGTTAACAAGAAAATATTATTATTTACTCAATGGCGTATTTTTTCATGAAGATAATGAATACTATTTTTATCCTTCTGACCCTTCATTTAAATATAAAGAAAATATTGGAGAAGCTGTTAATATTTATATTACAATACACCCTAATGCACCAGGTGGGGGCTATGCTGTTACAAGTGGGATTCGATATGCTGTTATATGTGGTGTGTGGGAAAAATATCACTATTATAATAAAGACACAATACTATGGGTAACTGCACATACCCTGAATCATGAAATTGGGCACAACCTTAGTTTGCTTCACACCGTTCTTACTAATGATGGAAAGTGTTATGATTTTGCAGAAGATTACTGTTCTGATACTCCAACAAGAAAAGAGATAAGGGATAACTTTAATATTGAAGCATGTTGTGGCTGGAATTGTTCAACAGGTTCAAATAATATGATGGACTATAGTGGTGAAGAGGCAATTACTCCTCAACAATTGGGTAGAGTACACTGGACACTTGATAATGAAATGAATAATTATTTAATGTGTAGTTTTTTAAATCCTAATATTAATATTACTAACTTTATTACAAACAAGTCATATATCGGAGAAATTGTTACTATGTCAAACATTGTTATTAATAATAATAAAGCCATATTTATTAATGCAAAAGAACTTATTATAAATGGACCAATAGAAATATGGCCTGGTTCATTGATGACTATTAATATTTCATCATGTAATTAATTAAATAATAATAAAGCATATGAGAACAATTTATCTTAGCATATTAGCAATATTTGTTTTCAGCCTTATTGGCTGTGATAAAGAAAATTCCGACACATCAGACGGTAGTGGTAACCACTCTTTTAGTAAAATCTCTGGCTATGCACAAAAAGGGCCGTTTATCAACGGTGCATCGGTTACCCTATCGGAGCTGGACGAAAATCTTGTTCCTACTGGAAAAACATTTTCGGCTCAAGTGCTCGACAATAAAGGTACCTTTGAAATACGAAACGTTGCCCTGTCGTCGCCCTACATCGAAATTAAGGTAGATGGATACTATTTCGATGAGGTAAAAAACAACCTTTCAGCTGCTCCCCTGACCCTCTATGCCCTGGCTGATGTCAGAGAACACACTGCTCTCAATGTGAACATTCTTACCCACCTCGAAAAAAGCCGGGTTGATTATCTGGTATCGAAAGGTAAAAGTTTTAAGGATGCCAAAAAACAGGCCGAGAAAGAAATACTGGCCATATTTGAGATCAACAAAGATAATATGACTTCAGCCGAACTTCTGGATCTGTCACAAAGCGGCGACGACCATGCCATTCTGCTGGCCATATCGGCTATTCTACAAGGATATTTATCGGTAGGCGATCTTTCTGAACTGCTGGCCAACATCAGCACCGATATCCGTGAGGATGGAAAGCTCGATAGCCATACGCTGGGTTCAACCCTTATCAATAATGCCCGCACCATCGATATCGCAACCGTACGTTCCAATCTTGAGAAACGATACGAAACTTTAGGTATTGAGGCCAATATTTCCGATGGAGAAGCTTTTATTAAACACTTTGTTGATAATACCCCTTTCGAATTTACCAGCTATATTCAGTATCCCGATACCGGAAAATATGGTATCAATATTCTTTCAAAGAATATTTCTGAGTATACTGCCGGAAGCTATTCTATGAAAGCAGTATTGCCTGCCGGCACTTATTTGAGTGTTAAAATTAGTGGTCAAAATTGGTTTTTCCCTGCCTTTCAGGAAAATACGGGATGGGAATATTTAGACTGGAACGATGCCGAATCTTCACGTATTTTTAACTCAACCCGTACAGGTGAAATTGATTATAAAATTTTGCTTGACCATTATCAAGATAGTGCAAGGTCTAATACAACGACAATTTATGTTTATGAAAATCATGCAACCTTGCCCACGTGGACAAAAACCATTGAAGTAAAGGTAAAGTAAAGCCATAATATTTGACTATTAAACGCTTTGTATGATAACTTAAATGGAAGAATAAAAACGTTGCACAACACCGCCTATACAACCATGCGGGGCGGGGGTGCAAGCGGGTAGGATAAGCTGGTATTGGCAGGCAAGTGCTAAGTTTTAAGGCAAAAGGCTACAAAACCCCGCACGGTGTATAGGCGCTGTCTCTTATACACATCT
>JAOAFU010000203.1 GCA_026416115.1 Bacteroidales bacterium
TGTGTATAAGAGACAGGTATATCGACGCTGATGGCTATAATTCTTACCCCTTTGCTATGTACCTTTATTATTGGGAGCAAAGTTGAGGTAAATGGTTGGGGGCTGTTTTTCGATACGCTTAAGGTTATATTGCTTCCTGTAGGCATTGGCGTGCTCTTAAACAAATATTTACCTCGCGTTTCAAAGGCAATAATGCCTTATGCACCTATTGCTGCAACATTGACAATTGTGCTAATTGTATCGAGTATTATCGGAGCCGGTAAGTCGATCATTCTTTCCAGTGGATGGCAACTACTATTTGCAGTCATTGGCTTACATGCTGGTGGTTTTTTGCTTGGATATATATTTTCAATGATTATCGTCAGAGATCGACGAGCCCGTCAAACCATATCCATAGAAGTTGGTATGCAAAATTCGGGATTAGGAGTGGTACTTTCAAAAAATAATTTTCCCCATCCTGCCACTGCTATTCCTGCTGCCATTTCGAGCGCCATCCATAGCATTATAGGGAGCCTGTTGGCCGGAATATGGCGAATACAAAACCAACGAAGCGTTAAAGAGGAGTCATCTTACTAGCTTAATAGTATTTACTAAATCTTTAGGATGGTCAAAATAAATAAAACCATCACTTCTGCACATGTATTTTTTTCAAATGTGCTTTATTGTTTTTGCTGTAAGAATAACCTTTTCCATTCTGAAGAACAACAGTAGTTTGTTCTTGTTTTTCGGGTAATGAAATACATTTAACATTTTCGAATGTTGCATTTCGAAATTCCTTTAGATGTATACCATATTTGAAAAAGCTATCTGTAACATTATCCCAAATTATTTCAACCCTGTTAAATGTTATATTCTTAACATATTGACAATATAAAGCTGAAATGTCGGAGGCAAAAAGTTGTTTATCGCCAAAGGCTCCTCTCAAATCAATATTTCCCCCTGCAATTGCATTGAGCGGACTGTTTGTTAAAGTAAATTTAAGATTTTCAAAAGTTATATCTTCTATTGTACTTCCTTCAGATCCAAATAATAAAATTCCATTTTCTCCGACACAGGTGATATCTCGGAAAGAAACGTTTTTTATTTTACCAAGCTTTCCACTTTCAGTACCCTTTACTGCTGAGATATGTATAGGTTCGCCATGCCCCCACCAATCGCCAGTATGCAGGCGAGTAAAAATGGTAATCTGCGAGAAAGTAATATTTTCTAACGAACCCTCATCTCTGACAAATATGCCAATACCTCTGTTGGAGTTGGTAATATTTATGTTACTAAAATGAATGTTTTTTACTGAGTTTTGATCCTGAAAGCCTACTCGTATTCCGCTAGATCTTGATTGAAGATTACAATTAGTAACAACGATGTTTTCTGAAGCGTGCCTTAGGTTATAATATCCTGGTAGTTCAAAATGATAAGCATAGCCAGTGATTACAATTGCATCATCTCCAGTTCGAATATCGCAATCGGAAACAATAACATTATTACAAGAGGTTATGTCGATACCATCGTTGTTTGGGACAACCAAGCTACCCCAAATTTTTAATCCAGTGGCAATAACTCCGTCGCAATCGGCAAAATGCAAGGACCAAAATGGCGATTTAATAATTTGCACATCTTTTACCAAAACGTTTTTGCATTGGGAAAAAATAATCATTTGACGGGGTCTGTCTTGTTTCGGTTCAACAGGTCCGTCGCCAATACCCGATTCCACTTTTCTGAAATTTTCTTTTTGCCGGGTGTATACTAAACCACCCCATTCAATTTTTTTAGGCCTATCCCACATAAAAAAGGCTTCTTCGTTTCCATCAATGGCCCCTCTTCCGGTAATAGAGACATTATGTGCCTGATAGGCGAATATTAGTCCATAATGTGTAGGCACATTAAATAAAGGCGAGGTATATGGTTTATAGTGTTTTATATCGGGGCTACCCCGTAGGATAGCACCCGACTCAAGTTCGAGATTGACATTAGATTTTAATTCAATTGTACCTGTGACAAAAATACCGGCAGGTACGTAAACTGTACCTCCCCCCTTATTTGCACAAGAATCTATTGCTTTTTGAATGTAAATTGTATTTACGGTAGCATTATCGGCCTTAGCTCCAAAGTCGACAATATTAAATTTTTGAGCATCAACACCATTGGTTCGAACCACGAGGTAAAGCATGTATATCATGCTGATTCTAAGGTATTTCATGGCTTATTTTTTACAATATTACTATTTTGAAAACATTGATTTGATTCTTTGTTTCGATAAAAACATTGTAAACTCCTGGTTTAATATCATTGCATTGGATAGTTGCAACTTTTTCTGTTTGCAAGACTTGATAAACACAATGACCAAATAGGTCGTAAATAGCTATTTTATATTTTCCGCTGTAACCATTGCCAGCTTCAACATGAAATAACTTATGAGTGATAGGATTAGGGTAAATTTTAAAAGGGTTGGAAGCAGAGTTTACAATTCTGTTGCCACTCCGAACCATCACGCTACACGTAGCTGTATTTCCATTAGGACAAATGAGGGTTATTGTTGCAGTACCAGGGTCAATAGCTCTAACCTTTCCAGAACTGTCGATTGTCGCAACACTGGGGTTATCAGAGTTCCAACTTACTTTCTCGTTAAACCAGTTAGCTTTCGTTCCACCAATAAGAGTTAAGGAGTCGCCCACGTTAATACTAATTTGAGATGGATAAACAAAAGCCGAATTATCGTCATTAAGGTAAAGGGTTGGTATGTCGTTAGCAAAAATGGTACGGGGATCGTCATAGAATTTCATAAAATTATCGATAGCATCCTGTCCGTTTGATTTTGATTCAATTCCTTTGTATGGGATCCAGGATGTACCGGTGTTATTATTATTCCAGTCGGCATTGTACCATGTCATAATCCACGCGGCATGACGGGCTTTAGAGTGTTTTTTCATGGGTATTAGTACATGATCGTACCAATAATCGTAATGGGCTCCAGGGTAATTACCATATCCCGTTTCGGTAATAGCAGCAATTTTGTTGTGTGCAAGCGCATAACTTGCAAGTTTACCATAATTTGAAGTAAATGTGGTAATTGAATGATAACTTGCGGTCCCTATTTCATAGCCATCGTATCCGATAACATCAACGTATCCGTCGCCTGGATATCTCGACATATCGGCCGACTTGTCGGGCGCCCATGCATAGAGGACATTGTTTACCCCATTAGCTTTTAGATAGTTAACAGTTAGTCGATACAACGCTATATATTCATCTGCCGTACAGGTTGATGTGCCCCACCAGAACCAGTTACCAGTCATTTCGTGAAATGGACGAAATATGATAGGAAATCCTAAACCTTTAAAAACAGGGATCAAAAGCTGATCTATTTTACTAAGGTACCAATTAAGTGCAGGATTCGTTGAACGATTGGGATTAGAAATAATTTCTTTGACCAAATTTTTATCGGCAGTTAGGACATTATTCTCATAGGCATAGAAGCTTCCCGAATGTAGTCCTCGTAAGTGCCAGCAATAACCAGTAATCATCCCACGTTTATAGGCTTCGCGCATAGCTATTGTGTCGTTGCGCATAAAATTTTTATCGCCATCGTACCACATAAAATCGCTTTCGATAAAAGCAGGATGCGATCCGGTTATGTCCTTGCAGTCCGATTTATCGTTGAAGGCATGACGAGGACCATATTTATAGTTAATCGTTAATCCATTAGCTACTCCAAACATTGAGAAATCGCTTCGAGTTAAAGCTTTAAGACTATTAAACAGATACTCTGTAGCTTCGTTTCTATAGGTAAAACCGTTATCGCCCGAAACAATGAATGAAGACTCGCTATGCATAACTTCA
>JAOAFU010000094.1 GCA_026416115.1 Bacteroidales bacterium
ATTACCGAACTACAATTTTACCAAAGGTTTTTTGTGTTTTGGATTCGATAGTCATTAAATAAACGCCAGTTTTAAGCATACCGCTAATTTCAAGTTCAATCGCATGGGAGTTTGAATTAACAGGAATAACCTTTTTGGCCACTATACGTCCCGATAGATCGCTAAAAGTAATCTTTAAACTACCTGTTTGTAATGCAGTAGGTTTGATATACAGCCGATCGGTAACAGGATTGGGATATATTACAAACTCCGATAGATTCGACACAAATATTTTTGAAGTCGGTGGGATATATCTTGAGGTGTCGAGTACGTTGCAGGTATCTCTGTTTGTAATGTGAATATTGTCGAACCAAAGCATCATACCGTTTCCGGGCATATGTTCCGATACTATTTCCAAACGGTCGATAGCGCGCCAATCGAATTTTCCTTCGGGGTTGTACCAACCATTATCCCATGAGCCATGTTCGGTAAAGTTTTTCAAGGGGAGGTACAACTTATGCCAATAACCATCCCACGAAGCCATCGACGAATTGATAGTGTACCGATTCCGCCAGGGATGATCTGTCTCGCCGGTTTTGCTATCGATAAAACGTACGTCGAAGGAGTAGCTGTTGTTGCCGTAACCTCTTACCCAAAAACAAAGGGCATACATCGAATCTTTTAGGAGCGACAGATCTTTATTGGGTACAAAATCGAGACCTATACTGGTGTATTGTTCACCCACTTTCCATTCGATACAGTAGTTATCATTATTGGGTTTATTTTGGCTATAATAGTCGATAGCTCCATTATTACCCGTATAGCTACTTTCGTTAATACCGCTTTCGATATAGTCGCGATAAATAAAAAATTCAGTCGAATCGGGTTTAATAACCAGTTCGGTTTGTTCGGGAATGTTAAAACCAAGAGCGTTGAGAATAGGAATATTCAGGTCGTGTTCAAACATTTCGTTCGAACCTTTTTCGAAAATACCGAAGGCCCCTTTGTAATCCCATATAGTCCACGGAACATTGTTCTGCTCAAGGTATTCACGAACAACCTGGTACCAGTATACCCGATCGCTATCGGGGGCAAATGCATTGTATACGCCAAATTCTCCACAGTATATTTTTACATTTCTACTATTTTTAAATTCAATGGCAATATCGAGGAGTTTTTTTACAGCCGAGTCGGTTCCATTTTTTATGTAGTTGAACTTAAGTTCGTTTTCAATCCAGCTCCCTTTGTAGCTGGGAGGACAGGAGGGCATTCGTGCTGCATCGTAGGGGTAGGGAACTCCCCTCAAATCGGTAAGGCTTGCCCACGATGCTCCTTGGTGCGTAAAAATAAATGGATCGTAAAAATGGAAAGTATAGATCAGGTTGTTATCGGTATAATGCGGCAAATTTTTAAGCGATTGATACGAATTCCAGTTGGCAGGCCCTACAATTATTGTGTGTATCGTATCTACTAATCTAATGGTGTCGATAACACGTTGCTGTATTCTTCCCCACGTACTTTCCGATATCCCATGAGGCTCGTTTAATACCTCGTAATAAATGTATTTTGAACGATCTTTGTAATGCTTGGCCATTTGGTGCCATATTTTTGTCAATGGCTCCCCTATCGTAACAGGGGTATTGGCTGCAGGATCGAAGGTATGATTATCGATTATGAGATGCAACTGCAAAGTTTCGCACCAATTGACCACCGAATCGAGAAAGCCAACAAAAATTGGATCGAGCTTGTAATCGGGTGCTCCCGATGTCATTGCATGTAAGTTAATGGGTAAACGAATAACATCGCAACCCAGACTCTTAATTTGCTGAAAATCCTTGAATGTAAATTTCGAAAATTGTATCTGCTTTGCATTCGAAACCTGAAACCAATTTGTAAGATTTATACCCCTGGTAAATTGTGCCGACACCTTACCAAATATGGCAATTACCAATAGTAAACATGTCCACTTTTTCATAACTTTTGTATTTATCGAGTTTATTGTAAAGATAAGCAAAATTTAACCGTTTTGTAAAAGGGATGACCCCGATAATGTTCCGATTAATTAGGTTCATGCATTTATTTAGCTCATTATTTTTAGCCATTTGGATTAATAGCAATCTTGTATGGGTATGTGTTTAATCATAGTGTCACCGACATTCTTATCGGCGCTTTAAAATCATTGTATCTCCGACATCCTTGTCGGAGTTTAATACCATAGTACCTACCGATATTCTTATTGGAGATTTTTTTTCTTATGATTGGATATTTACTGTTTACTGAATCATTCAGTTCTATATTTTTTTGAGAAAAAAATATAAAAAAAAATCAAAAAAAAA
>JAOAFU010000124.1 GCA_026416115.1 Bacteroidales bacterium
TACTATTTTGGTTACGAACCTGGTAAAATGATGGCATTGTCGTCGGATAGGGTATTTCAAGACCCTCTGCACGTTTTGCCTGAGAGACAGCGTCGCTTGAAAGTGGCACGTGGAGAAAAGCCCTACCTGTATACCATTTCATCCGACCGTAAGGTAAGCATTGTCCGGAAAAGATGGAAATTGGAAAAGTGGGAAGAGGTTCGAGATGAGATTTTACAGTTTCAATTACGCGATGAGAAACTGCTTGAAGGAAACCATGGAACCGAAGAATTGTAATTCTATTCCGGAACATAAATAATATCTCCCGACTCGAGCTGATACGCCACACCAACCCTTTTCCCTTTATTTCCAACACCTTCATTGGTATTGGAAGGCTTATAACTTTCGATTTTTTCTCCTTTTTTCACAATAATTTCCATATTATTTTGACCAGGATTTTTTATCATTGTAAAATCTTGTTCAAAAAACATTTCACGAATATTAAATCTAAGAATCAATGCAACCATTAATGCAACGACAAACACCATTGCAACATCAAAAAGATTACTCACTCCACTCATTGGGTCAAGTTCTTCATCGTCAAATATAAGCCGCTTCCTCGACATATTTCCAAATCATTTATTTAAGAATTAAGTTTTCATTAAACAGCGTTTTCATGCTCGCAATTTTTTCTGTATATAAGCCATCAATCAATTCTAAATCTCTTAGATAATGAAAATACATTTTAGATTTACTTTGAACAAGATAAAATCCGATATATCCAATAAGAAGACCAATTACAGTAGTTGAAAAAGCGATTTGCATATTTTGAGCCATAGTAGCTATGTCACCTTGAGCAAGACCAGACAATGCTGGCCCCATGGGTATTAGCGTGCCCATAAGGCCAACGACAGGACCCAGTTTAGCTATATTTTTAAAAATCGACAATCTTTGATTTACATATAATTCAAATGAGTTAAGATAGTATTCGCGTAAAGCATGAGAGTCCTTTTCTTCTATCACTTGAGCAAAATAAAATAAAATTGCACTGGAGCGTCTGCTACTAATATAATTAACTAAAGAATCTACCTTTCCTTGCGAAAGGTCGACCGACACATATTTACTATAATCGATAAATTCTTTTCTTTGTGCATAATGATATCCCAATGCAATAAACATATAAATTAACAAAAGGATAAGGCACAATACGACTGGAACCATCAACCCTGATGAAATAACATATAAAACCTTAATCAAGAAATCCATATTTTTGAAATTTTGTTTTGAATTTGTAATACAATTTTCCTATTAAAAACAACATAAATAATGTTACAGCTACAGTAATAGACGAATACGAATCAACTTTATGATTGACCGTTTGATATCCCATCTGAAAAAAAGGCATAACAAAAAAAATAAAAAATATTCCTATTGCTTGAAGAACGAGAAGAATATTCCATCGAAGCTGAGAAGTTGGAAAAATTGCACGTAATAAGCTTGAGAATATTATTAAGCTGATTAACCAACCAACAGCAAGAAAAGTGGAAAAAATCTTAAAATTTGTGAAAGGGAAAATGGTTAAAATTTCGGCATTAAACCAAATTGCAAATAAAAAGAAGCTAATAGGTAGAGTTTTATTAAACAACCAATAAATAATTACGGGTAATTTGATAAACCCTAACTTAAATAATGCAAGCTTAGTAAAAACAATAATCTCAAATAAAATAACGATTGCCAACCAATTAGATTTAATCGAACTCTCAACAAAAAAACGAATGTTTGTCACACTGTTTTCGAACACAATAGGCATAAGGAGATAAATAATAAAAGCCGCAGTACAACAAGCAAGCAAATATGTATTTTTCCTTTCAAAGGTTGAAAGACGAACCACTAGAAACCAGAAAAGCATTAAAAATAAGGAAATAACCATAATTTTATTTCTTAAATTTAAAGAAAAGTGCAACTGCTATAATAAAAACCAAAGCTCCCAGAAACAAAGACAATAAAAAATTAAAATTAAATGAATTATTGTAGGTTTGTTTTTTGTCTTGGTTATTATCTTGTTTTTTGCTTAACACCATGCTTTCTCTTGAAGTACCAGAAAGCTCTTTACTTAATTTACTTTCATATTCAAATGCTTGAGATTTTGATAAATTCGTTTTCACAAAAGAAATTAGTTTACGATTATTACAAACGAACTCAGAACAAGCAGCATCGTAATTTTTGATAAGATTTGTGTGTAATTGTAAAATTTTATCTCGCTGTTGATCAGTGGCTTTCCAAATCCCTTTTCGTATAGCCTCGAGCATAACTGCAGTAATTTCTTGCAAAGCATATGGATTCTTTGCTTCAAAAAACTGATGAATACCCAGTTTTTGCTTATCAAGTACATAAGTATCATACAAATCGTCCCAGAGTCTTTGTTCGATAACAGAAGATTTTAGAGCTCCCCACCCGAAAATATTTCGAAAAGTTTCGGCAAAGGTCTCAGCCGAAGTACCTTCACCTTTCATATACTCTTTGATGTATCTAGGGTTTGTAATAGTAGTACGTGTTTCAGTCCATATGGCTTCTTTTAACCCTTGAATCTGCATATTGAAAGGATTTCTATAATCTGCAAAGTAAGCTTCTGGTTCTTTCCCGGTAACTTTAGTTACGGCCGAACTTATTCCACCCATAAATTCATACACATGATCAAGACTTAATGGCCCCCAAGTATTGCTCTGTCGTGGTTGGATTATAGCTTCAGTGTTTTCGAGTGCTGCCTCAAAAATACCCGCTCTGAAAAAACCAAAGTTTTCTTTTTCCGAATATATTGCACCCATGTTGTTTATATAAGTCTGGGCAATCTGTGAAATACTATCCCATGCATCGCCCTTCTCTACCAACGACATAATACCGGTACCGTAATTACCATTTACCCCTCCAAAAACTCGATATTGAGCATATTCTTTAGCTTCTTTAGGAGAAAAACCATTTTTGATCAATTTTGCTTCCGCTTTTCTAATCCCCTCATTTACATAGTTCTCAGGAGATGCTTTGTCGTTGGCCGCCAATTGTATAGCTTTGTGAATCAAAAATAATCTTGAGGCAGCTAAATCTCTTAGTTGCCCAGAAGTCTGTACAACAATATCAATTCGCGGACGCTTTAAATCGTGATGAGAGATTAATTTAAGATCCTGTATTCGTCCGAATGCATCCCAAATAGGCTCAACACCCAAAAGATAAAATGCCTGAGCTATGGTAGCACCCTCTGTTTCAATAAATTCGCTCGACCAAAGCGTAAGTGCTACTTTTTTTGGATAAACTTTATGTTTATTTTTAAAATCAGATAACATCTTATCCACCAATTTTACTCCTAATTTCCATGCTTCTTTTGATGGTGTAAGTTCTGCATTAACAGCATATAAATTTTTACCCGAAGGTATGCTTGCAGGATTTGTTATAGGATCGCCTCCAGGTCCAGGAGAGATATAACCCCCCGAAAGAAATTCGAACATCGATTTTATCTCTTCGCTTGGCGATTTGAAAAGACTTTCTTTATAATACTTTACCGAATTTGCTGATATAATCAACTGTTCTACAATAGAAGCAAAATCTTGCTCTAACTCTTTTTTTTGTTCGTACTCCTCATTCCATACTTTCTGAATTTGTGAAAATTTATTCTCAAAAAATTCCGATAGTCTATTACAATTCTCCGAAGGGTTTTTCTTGCAAAACTCTAATAATAGACCTTTCTTTTGTTCCAGAAAATGAACAACATCTTCAAAAGCTGCAAGTTGATAAAACGACATTCGCTTAAAATCACCATCGTTATACGATAAAAACTGCCTATATAAGGGTTGATTACAGACTGATATCGCATATTTGGCCTGTAATTCTTTTTCTTTCGTAATTTTATCGTCAAGTAATCCAGCAGAAACCAATCTAAAGACCTCTTTACGTACAACGGTATCACGCATCATTTTAATCAATTGACGTAAATTAGAATCCTTCATCAATGCAATTGTGTTGCGCATCTCGGGAACAAACCTTGAGACTCTCTCAGCCTTTTTAAACTTTTCATTATCCAATAAACTATAGGTTCTCTCAAAAGTTCTTTCGGAAATCAGATTCGATATGAATTCCTTTTTTTGTGGTTCGACAATCACTTTAATTAGTAAATGCTCTAAAGAAGTATATGAACCAACCTGATTCGAACTAAATCTTTCGTTACTTCTTAATTTTGCTTTACTGAAGTTTAACCATTTAAAATATCTTTGTTTTTCCGATTCAGTAATAATACTTAAAGTATCTATCGAATTTTTTACACCAGCATTGGTTAGAATTTTCTTTACTATGTCCTCGGCTGGTTTGAGATAACGGATTCTGAAAAAGGTTTTATTGTCGATTTCTTCATTTTTAATTTTTCTTTGAATTTTATCTAAACGAGCCCGACAATACGCTATAGCATTTGCACTCATTAATACAACAGTTTCATCAATTTTATGGTCAGTGTATGGTTTACCAAGTGTATACAACCCAGATGTAATAGTCTCAGTTTCAAGATTTTCGATATAATTGATTAATTTAAGCATATTCTCATCGGATATGACACCCTCTGCTAGATTTAGATCTTTTGTATAACCCTTTTCCGTGGCAAGTTTTAGAATAGCCTCGGCATACTGGCTTTTAAGAGGCTCTCGAGTTTCATGATATTTTTTAAATAGTTCGGCAAACTGATTTTGTGCACTATTTAATTGACTTGCCATCAAAGGAGGAGTTAAATGGCTAATAATTGTTGCGTACGATCTTCTTTTCGCCATCATTGCTTCTCCTGGAT
>JAOAFU010000202.1 GCA_026416115.1 Bacteroidales bacterium
TTGCTGCCGCCCCCCAGGCAATCCCCCACATTTAAAGTACCTTTTTGCACCAGTACGGTAGCCCCCGGCCCACGCCCTTTATCAAGTTTGCTTTCTATAACCACACCTTCTGCTGGACGGTCAGGATTTGCTTTCAACTCCTGCATTTCCGCTACCAGCAGTATCATCTCCAGGAGATTGTCTATCCCCTGTCCGGTTTTGGCGGAAACCGGAACAAATATAGTATCTCCGCCCCACTCTTCGGGCACTATATTATATTCTGTAAGCTGCTGCATGACCCTTTCTGGATTCGCTTCCGGCTTATCAATCTTATTTACAGCTACAATAAAAGGAACATCAGCTGCCCGGATATGGTTTATCGCTTCTACCGTCTGGGGCATTACCCCGTCATCAGCAGCCACTACCAGAACAACTATATCAGTAACATTAGCTCCTCTTGCCCGCATAGCGGTAAATGCTTCGTGTCCTGGAGTATCAATAAAAGTAATTTTATTATCGTTTATGTTAACCTGATAAGCACCTATATGCTGGGTAATACCTCCTGCTTCGCCTGCCACAACGTTGGTGTTACGGATAAAGTCGAGCAGCTTGGTTTTACCGTGGTCAACGTGTCCCATGACAGTCACAATAGGAGGACGGGGTAACAAATCTTCGGGTTTATCTTCCTCTTCCTCAATAGCTTCTTGAAGTTCGGCACTTACAAATTCTACTTTATAGTTGTACTCTTCGGCAAGAAGTGAAATAGTTTCTGCGTCCAGACGCTGGTTGATCGAGACAAAGAGCCCAATACTCATACAAGTTGATATAAGCTGGGTAACAGGAATATTCATCATGGTGGCCAGCTCGTTGGCTGTCACAAACTCGGTGACTCTGAGAATTGATTTTTCTCTTTCCTGTTGCTCGAGTTCTGCCTGTAAGCGTTCTCGTATTTCTTCTCTTTTTTCTCTGCGGTACTTGGCAGCCTTGGGCTTTCCTTTTGAGGTAAGCCTTGCCAAAGTTTCTTTTATCTGTTTCTGGACCTCTTCTTCATCGATTTCCTGTCGGAAAACTTTTTTCTGTTTTTTCTTGTCCTTTCTGAGTTTTACCTCTACAGTACGTTCTTTAGGTTTTTCTGTCTGTTGCTCTTGAGAAACAGGTACCTTGGAAAGTTCAATTTTGATACGTTTACGTTTTTTCTTTTTCGAAAAGCGATCGTCTAATTCGCTCGAGGATACCACTAACTTTTTATTTTCCTTTTCTTTCTCATCGGGCAGTTCAATTTTTCCAACCACCTTTGGTCCCGAAAGTTTTTCAACTTTTACCCTAATGATATTATCGTCGGACTCATCTGCTTGTGGTGCCTCTTGTTTTATTGCAGTATTTGGTTCTTGAGGTGCTGAAGTTAGTGGTATTTCTTCTTTTTTTTCTGTTTTAACTTCGGGTTGAACTGCTGGTGGGTTTAAGTCGATTTTGCCCACAACTTTTGGAGGTTCAATTTTAACCTTAGGTCTTATTACCTCGGGTTTTTCCTCTACCGCTGGGGTTGGCTGGGTTTTTACTTCTTCTACTGTATCTTTTGGGGTAGTTTCTGCAATGGGTTTTACTTTGGGCTTTTCAAGGTCAATTTTTCCAATAACTTTTAACTCAATTTTCTCTTTTGGTCGTAAGTTAATAACAGGGGTTTCTTCTTCTGGTTCTTCTTCAGTTTCGTCTTGTGCCGGTTCAATATCGTTAATGGAGATACTCTGCTTTTTTTCGCGTAGTGTGTTAAGCGAAATCTTTTCGGATTCCTTTTTTAAGGCCATGGCACTGCTAAACTCTTTTTCGAGCAGAGTAACAATTTCGGGTGATACCTTTGTATTGGGATTTGAGTCGATATGATGCCCTCTTTTTTTTAGAAAATCCACAATAGTCGATATCCCAACATTGAGTTCTTTGGCCAGTTTACTTAATCTTGTTCCTTTCTGATCAGTCATATAATGCTACCCCTTGTTTTTCCTTTGCAATATTAGTAAATAAATTTCGATACCCAGCTAACCACTATAAGTATTTGCAATATAATTTTTTAAAATTACCGATTATTTGGGTTTTATAAATAAATGCTATGTTAATTTTATTCAAACTCAGATTTAAGGATACGGAGGACCTCGCGTACTGTTTCTTCTTCGAGGTCGGTGCGTTTAACTAGGTCGTCGAATCCAACTTGAAGCACACTTTTAGCGGTATCACATCCAATAGCCTTCAACTCATCGATGATCCATTCGTCAATTTCATCAGCGAATTCGTCGAGACTTACATCTTCCTCATCTTCAGCCGATTCGCGATAAACATCTATTTCATAGCCAGTTAGCTGGCTTGCAAGCTTAATATTTAGACCACCCTTGCCAATGGCAAGCGATACTTCTTTGGGTTGCAGATATACTTCGGCACGTTTGTTTGCCTCGTCGAGTTTTATCGAAGAGATTTTGGCAGGTGCCAGTGCTCTTTGAATCAACAATTGGGTGTTGTTGGTAAAGTTGATAACGTCGATATTTTCGTTTTTCAATTCCCTTACAATACCATGGATGCGTGAGCCTTTCATCCCTACGCATGCGCCAACGGGGTCGATACGTTCGTCGTACGATTCTACTGCAACTTTGGCACGTTCGCCTGGTACGCGAACTATTTTCTTGATGGTGATTAAACCGTCGAATATTTCAGGCACTTCGAGTTCGAAAAGTCGTTCAAGGAATTTAGGTGAGGTACGTGATAATATGATAAGCGGTTTATTGTTTTTCATCTCTACCTTATAAACCACTGCCCTCACGGTATCGCCTTTTCGGAAAAAATCGCCAGGTATTTGCTGATCACGAGGAAGAATAAGTTCGTTACCCTCATCGTCGAGCACTAAAACTTCTTTTTTCCATACCTGATATACTTCGCCTGTGATAATGTCACCAATACGGTCTTTGTATTTTGCATACAGATTGTTCTTTTCTAGTTCCTGTAGTCGTGTGCTAAGGTTCTGGCGTAAGGCCAGAATTGCCCTACGTGTCATGTCTTTAGGTTTAAATTCTTCCGACACATCTTCGCCTACTTCGTAATCTTCGTCTATTTTTTTGGCTTCAGAAAGTGGAATTTGTGTATTGGGATCGGTATATTCTTCGTCGGGTACAACGTGCCGATTTCGCCATATTTCAAAATCTCCTTTGTCGGGATTAATGATAACGTCGAAATTGTCGGCACTACCGAATTGTTTGGCTAACATCGAACGGAAAACATCTTCCAAGACTCGCATCATGGTTACACGGTCGATGTTTTTTAATTCCTTTACTTCCGAGAATATCTCGGCTAGATTGAAACTTTCCATATATAATGAGTTTTTGGATGTTAAAACTTTATTTTTCTTCGTGTATATTTTACGTCTTTGAATTCGAAAAATTGAGTTTCGATTATTTTTATTTTTTTCTTGCTACCTTCTTCCTTAATTTTATTTTCTATCAAAAGATTAAAACCGTTTTCAAAAGTATCGCCCAGGATGCCTACTTTTTTCTGACCGGAAAGCAGAAGTACTTCAACTTCAGTGTTTTTATACTTTCGATATTGCTCAATTACCTCGAAGGGTTGGGTAAGCCCGGGAGATGAAACCTCTAATTCGTAGTCGGGATCAATTGCATCGAGCAAGGGAACAAGCATTTGATTAATTTGTGCACATTCGTCCAAAGTGATATGGGTATAATTATCTACTGCTAAGAAAATCTTGTTCCCAGGCGCAACTTTAATTTTAACGACAAAATATTTTTCTCTGTCGAGATGCTCATGCAATATGTTTGCGATGTCTTTTTCTGTAATCATTTTTCCAATATAATTAACAAAATAGGGGACTTTTGTCCCCTATCGTAGTTCATCGTATTGCGATGCAAAGATAATACATTTTTTTATCCGTGACTAAATTTTTATTGAAGTGGTGGTTCGATTATTATTTTATGGTTTAATAAATGGCGAGCAATGCTCGATTCAAAAAAATTATTTCACATATATCCATGAGTCGGGGTGAATATTGCTTCGAGCATTATTAAGCTCTGATAAAGCTTCGCGAAGTGAACTAGCACAATAAGTACTTACTAGATGGAAACCATTAGGAGCTTCTACAATTTGAGCCTTGTATCCTAATTTATTCATTTCCTGAACGTAATTATCGGCATTTTGTTGGATACGAAAACTACCTGTAATAACGCAGAATTTACCCTGTGGGTTTCCCGATTGACATGCGGCCTGTAGTGAATCAATTTTAGCCTGCATTTCGGCTTTTAGCGCTTCAAGTTCGGCTACCCTTTTCAAGGAATCTTCTTTAACGGCATTTTCAAGCTGCTTAATATATTCGGCTTGCTTTTTATACTTGCAGCTTACAAAAAATGTAGAAAAAACCACCACGATAAGAAGAGCTATTTTCTTCATAATTCTTTAGTTTTAGTGAAACTCGTATCCCGCTATACTAAACCTAAAAACGGGGTTTGAGTTTCGTTCATTAATGTTTAGGGTTGAACAATTTTTGGGAAAGGTAATACATTTTATTTTAGCATGCAAACCATTAACCCTAAGATGCTTAACTAGGATGGGTAAAAAAATTAATATAATACTTTATTTTATAGTGAAATACCTTGTGCATCGCATTGCATTTTTTTGATTACCCATAAAAAAAACTTTTAACTTTGCTGCGAAAAAATTAGAATATGTTAATAGAAGTTTTAAAATCGAAAATTCATTTAGTTACTGTCACTGAGGCCAACTTAAATTATGTGGGAAGCATTACAATTGATGAGGATTTAATGGACGCTTCGGGTATTATTGAGGGGGAGAAGGTTCAGGTTGTTAATCTCAACAATGGTGAGAGATTGGATACATATGTTATAAAGGGGAGAAGGGGCTCAGGAGAAATTATTATGAATGGACCAGCGGCTCGTAAAGTGGTAGTTGGCGATGTAGTCATTGTTATGGCATTTGCACTAATGGAACCCGATGAAGCTAAAAATTTCAAACCCACCGTTATTTTTCCCGATACAAAAACTAATCGTTTAGTTAAATAAATAATTCTGAAGTGATAAAAAAACGTACGTTATTTAGTGCACTACAGTATCTTTTTTTTAGTGGATTAGGCATTCTACTGTTATACTTAGCTTTTAGGAGTATCGATTTGCAGTCGTTGCTCAATAGTTTGCTAGCTACCAGATTCGATTTACTTATTGTTTCTCTGATTTTTGGGTTACTAGGTATGGTTGGCCGAAGCTATCGGTGGGTACTTATGATCGAACCTTTGGGCTATAATTTGTCTCTTAAATCGGCCTATCATGCGCTGATGATCGGCTATACTGCAAATTATGCTTTTCCACGTATCGGAGAGATTACTCGTTGTGGCGTTCTAAATCGTATCGAAAAAATTCCTGCCGATTCGCTTATTGGTACAGTTATAGCAGAGCGTGCCTGGGATATGATTATGTTGATTGTACTTACGATTACGGTCATTTTGTTCAAGCTTAGCATCTTCGGACAATTTTTTCACGAGAAGGTACTATTACCATTGTCCATAAAATTTAACTGGATGCTCTTGATTCCTTTGTATGGATGGCTTTTTATTATTTTAATTTTTTTGAGTGCAATATTGTTGGTACTAATGTATCGCCAGACTATCAAAGAGTATGTTTTACGTGGTAAGGTTGGACAATTTGGTTATGGGATTTATCAGGGAGTAAAATCGGTTCTCAAACTCAAGCGTAGGGGTCGATTTCTGATTACTACGATTTTTATCTGGCTTGTCTATATTCTAATGACTTATTTTGCATTAAAGGCAATGCCAGCGACTCATTCTCTTAATTTTATCGATGCTTTTTTTATAATGGTTGTCGGTAGTTACGGGTTTGTTGTTCCCGTTCAGGGTGGTATTGGGACATATCATGCTATTGTTGCCCTTGGACTTTCGCTTTATGCCGTTTCGTGGAACGATGCGCTCGCTTATGCTTTGTTGAGTCATGGATCACAGGCCATAAGCATAATTTTGTTGGGGTTATTATCTATGCTCACCCTTGCGCTACGTAAACAACAATAATTCTGTAGGGAATAGTTATATTATTTTTTTTCATACACATTTCAACGATTTTATTTTTTGACGAAGCGTGGGTACTGTAGTAATTTTTTTAACGAAATATTTTATTTATGACTATATCAAAATTTTTATTGTTTTTTGC
The DNA here is from genome assembly GCA_026416115.1 of Bacteroidales bacterium. Taxonomy (GTDB): domain Bacteria; phylum Bacteroidota; class Bacteroidia; order Bacteroidales; family DTGW01; genus JAKPGM01. Next base: position 6,201 of record JAOAFU010000202.1, read on the forward strand.
TTTTGTTTTACTTGCGATGTCGAGTTGCATGACAAAACGCTCATCGATCTCTTCCGAAATAGTTTCACAAGCAACTGCGGAACCTGTTGTTGATACCGAATATTATGCTACAGTTGAAATTCCTGCACGTTTTCAGGGCAATGATGTTAATTCGTTTCTTGCTTATTTGAAGAAAAATATCAAGTATCCGACCAATGCGCTTCGCAAAGGGCAACAGGGTCTAGTGGTTGTTCAGTTTGGGGTAAACTGGGATGGTAGAGTCGAAGTTTTTTCGGTACTTAAGAGTTCGGGGTCAAAATTGCTCGATCAGGAGGTAATAAGAGCTATTCAAACATCGCCCAACTGGGAGCCGGCTCAGAATCAGAAGAAAAGGGTAGGACAACTATTGATGGTGCAGGTAAATTTCCATGCACGAACCCGTAAAATTGATGTAAAATAAAATCTGTGTATCAGGAAAATTGTAATTTTGTCGTCTGAATAAACCATAAAATGATAGAGCCAATGTATAAAATTGTATTACTTCGACACGGAGAAAGTGTATGGAATAAAGAAAACCGATTTACCGGCTGGACCGATGTAGATCTTTCGGAGAAAGGTATTGAAGAAGCTCGCAATGCTGGTAGGGTTTTAAAACAAGAAGGCTATACCTTCGATTTGGCATTTACCTCAACGCTCAAACGTGCCATTCGTACGCTGTGGCTAGCTACCGACGAAATGGACCTTTTGTGGATACCTGTAATAAAAAGTTATACTCTTAATGAGCGCCATTATGGGGCTTTACAGGGTCTTAACAAGGCCGAAATGGCAGCGAAACATGGCGAAGAACAGGTTAAAATTTGGAGACGGAGCTATGATGTACCACCTCCTGCACTCGATGAAAACGATCCTCGTCACCCCCGATTTGACGTTCGATACAAGGATGTCGATCCTAAATTGTTGCCTGCCACCGAATCGTTAAAAGATACGGTAGCACGTGTGGTTCCTTTCTGGGAAAATACTATTGCACCCGAGATTAAAAAGGGACGCAAAATAATTATTGCTGCTCATGGTAACAGTTTACGTGCACTTGTTAAATATCTCGATAATATATCCGACAAGGATATTCTTGAGCTCAATATTCCTACAGGGGTGCCTCTGGTATATGAACTCGATGCGCAGCTAAAACCCATCAAGCATTACTACCTGGGCGATCAGGAAGCCATTCGTAAAGCTATGGAATCTGTTGCAAATCAAGGAAAAGCTAAATAAATTTTTTTACTAAACATTTGAAAAACCGTCCATTACAAGGGCGGTTTTTTTTTGTGTAAAAAATACACTCCATAGTCAAAATTTTGCGATATCAATACCTAAACTTTAGGGGCTTTTTTTTAACTTTAAAATAATCTTTCAGGTGTGGTATATGGAAAAAATTATTTCTACGTTATTTACCGGGCTCGACGAATTTGCTAAGGGACAAGAAAAGGACCTTGAGCAGCTTAAAGCATTGGCTCGCGAAGTCATACAAACGTATCAACAAGTTCCTTTTTTTGAGAGGTACCACACTATTCAATCGCTTTTGCTTAGTATTGCTGGGCTTTCGGGTGAAGCCTTTTTTCAGTATCTGGTAGAAGAGATTCGGCAAATTTTAGAAGCTAACTATGTGGTGATAGCCCAAATTAACCCTAATCTTCCTGAATTTGCGCAGACTGTTGTAGTCAACTACAAGGGCCAATTACAACCAAATTTCGAATATGCTCTCGAATTTTGTCCCTGTCGGCAGGTAATTTCCGAAAAAAAAGACTTTTTTCAGCAAAATGTATCGGAAAGTTATCCCGAATGGGCTGAAAGGATACCTGCCGATGCAGTTCATTATTATGGTATTCCTCTTTTTGGTACTGGTAGTGAAGTAATAGGGTTGCTCATAGCGATGTTTGATCACATCCCACATCATCTCGATTGGGCACATCTTGTGCTCGAACTTGTTAGCGGACGTGTCGCACTCGAGTTGATGCATCGACGAAATGAGCAAATGCTGAAAGAAAGTGAGCGTAAAATGCACGTGCTCATTGAGACTATAACAGATTATCTGATAATTAATAAAGTAAAAAATGGAACAATTTACGATAGCTGGCATAGCCCAACCTGCATTAATGTGACTGGCTATGCATCGGATGAATATAAACAAAATCCTTCGTTGTGGTTTGACATGATACATGAGCACGACAAGGTTTATGTAATGGGAAAAATAAATGCTATACTTGAAACAAAAGAGTCAAAGCCTTTTGAACATAGAATTATCCATAAAAATGGAACTATACGATGGATTCGTAATACTCCAATCATTTTTAAAAACATAAAAGGAGAAATAGACGAGGTTCATAATATTATTCAGGATATTACAGAAGTCAAACAAATTGAACTAAAGCTTCTTGAGCACGAAAATCAGTATCGTTTGCTTTTTAATCAGATGGGCAATGGGTTTATTTTGTGCCAACCCTTGTATAAAAGTAAATATCGTATGGACGATTTTGTCATTCTCGATGTAAACCCTGCCTTTGAGAAAATAGTTGGAAGGTCGAAAGAGCATATTGTAAACAAAAAAGCCAGTGAGTTCTCAAATGCTATTCCTCAAGAATGGATGGAGAAATTTTCGCAGGTAATTCGAACGCATCAGCCCATAAGTTTTGAAGATTTTTATCCCCCACTTGGGAAATATTTCGAATTTACGGTATATGCCCCTCAAGAAAACGTTTTTGGAGTAATTATATCTGATATTACAGAAAAAGTGAATTCGAAGAAAATTCTCGAAGAGAGCGAATTACGTTATAAAACGCTGATCGAATTTTCGCCTGATGGTATATTTTGGATTCAGAAAAAACGAATCGTATTTGCCAATAAAAAGGCTTTTGATTTGTTGGGTGTAAATGACTTAGACCAAATTAACCAATATCCTCTTGAGTTTTTTCTACCCGAAAAAATTGTTAAAGTGCTTACTTTGGGGAGTAACGATGAGATCATCTTAAACCAGAAGCGAGCTTATATAAAAACATTTGCCGGTAAAGATATCCCTGTTGAAATAACCTTAGTATCAATGTCGGCTCAAGAAGAAATTTACCAGATGTTAATAAGGGATATTACGGAGAAAGAAGAAATGACCACAGCTTTGGCAGAGAGCGAGCGGCGGTTTTTACTTGCCATGGAAGCAGTAAACGATGGTGTATTTGAATGGGATTTGCTCAACGACAGGATATATTTTAGCGAACGTAATTTTACCATGTTGGGTTTTCAACCGGGTGAATTTGAGGCTAACCATTTAGTTTGGGATCAAATGATCCATCCTGATGACAGGGCTAAAAACTATATGAAACTTCGTCGACATCTTAAAGGAGAACTCGACCATTATGAGATTGAGTACCGAATAAAAAATAAAAAGGGCAATTATCAATGGATACTTGAACGAGGGAAGGTGATTGAGCGCGATGATAATGGTTATCCGCTTAAAATTGTAGGTACCCATTCCGACATTGATTTGCGTAAGCACATGGAAGAAAATTTACGATTAGCCCTAGAGAAAGCTGAAGAATCGAACCGTCTAAAATCGGCCTTCCTTACCAATATGAGCCACGAAATCCGCACCCCAATGAATGGGATATTGGGTTTTTCTGCTTTACTCGAACGGGATGATCTATCGGCTGAAAAAAGAAAAATGTACATTGAAGTTATTAAAAGTAGTTCGAGACAATTGCTTAATATTGTTAACGACATTCTCGATATATCTAAAATTGCATCAGGGCAACTCAAATTAATAGAAGAGCCTTTTAATCTTCATCTTTTGATGCAAAGCTTATACAATACCTATTCGGAAGAACTTATTTACAAAGGATTGAACGACAAAATAGAGTTGATACTTTCTGTCAGAAGCGATACCACCCCTATGATTCTTGCCGATAAAAGCCGATTACAACAAATTCTCGAGCACTTGCTAAATAATGCTGTTAAGTTTACTTCTGAAGGTGAGATCGAATTTGGCTACCATGAGAAGGCTGAAGAACTCGAATTTTATGTAAAAGATACGGGAATAGGGATTGAACCAGAAAAACATCAGCTCATCTTTGAAGCATTCAGGCAGATTGATATGTCCGATTCGAGACGGTATGGGGGACTTGGGGTGGGTCTCTCAATTTGTCATGGATTGATTACCCTGATGGGTGGGAAAATATGGTTAGAATCCGAACCTGGCAAGGGAACTACTTTCTTTTTTACTATCCCCTTGCAAAAACCTATGCAAAATTCCGATTTTGCGAGGCACACAGTAGATGTACCTAAATTTTCGGTTATACCACAGGTTCTTGTAGTCGAGGATGTTATGGAAAATTATCTTTTATTGGATGAAATACTCAAAAGCATAGGTGCTAACGTGTTTCATGCGAGCGAGGGCAATACAGCTATACAGTTATTAAAAGAGAAACCCGAAATAAACCTGATACTGCTCGATCTACGTCTGCCCGATATGAGCGGATATGATGTTTTTGAAATCATAAAACAAAATTATCCGCATATACCTGTTATTGTTCAGACAGCTTATGCTCTTATTGAGGATAAAGCAAAAATATTACAAATGGGTTTTGATGGTTATCTTGTAAAACCTATCGACAAGACAAAACTTATTCAAATGATATACAATATTCTAGAGAGAAAAAAACAGATATAAAAAAACCCCCTGAGGTAGGGGGTCTGCTGTTGAGAGAGGCTTTAATCGGCTTTGCTGTAGGCCGTTTCGCCATGTTGGGAGAGGTCAAGTCCTTCTGTTTCTTCGCTGTCTGTAGCTCTTACGCCGACCAGTTTATCGGTAATCCAGAAAAGAATAAATGTTACAACGCCAGAATATATAAGAGTTGCTAGAACTGCTTTTACCTGTATCCATAATTGAGCAGGGTTACCGTAGAAAAGACCCTGATAGCTTTGAATAGCAGGAGTTGCTAGTAAACCTGTTGCAATAGCCCCCCAGATACCCCCAATACCATGAACTCCGAAGGCATCTAAAGAATCGTCGTATCCTAAGCGTGGTTTTATAATACCTACTGCAATGTAGCAGAAAACTGGAACAAGTAAACCGATTATTAATGCACCAGTAACGTCGACAAATCCAGCGGCGGGAGTAATAGCAACCAAACCTGCAACAGCACCGGTAGCAGCACCAACGAGGGTGGGTTTTTTGTTAAAAATCCAATCGAGAGCTGCCCAAGTTACAGCTGCGGTAGCTGTAGCCAGATGTGTAACTAAGAAGGCGCTTGCTGCTAAACCATCGGCAGCTAAACCGCTACCAGCATTGAATCCAATCCATCCTATCCAGAGTAGAGAAGCACCTATTAGTACGTAAGGTATATTATGGGGTGGGTTGGGATGACCTTCGTAATATTTTCGTTTTCCGATCATTATTGCAGTAACCAAAGCAGCAATACCAGCGTTGATGTGAACTACAGTACCACCAGCAAAGTCAAGCGCTCCCATTTTGAAGAGCCAGCCATCACCACTCCATACCCAATGGGCGATAGGGTTGTACACGAGAAGTGCCCAAAGAAGAGTAAATAGGGCAAAACCTCCGAATTTAATACGTTCGGCATATGCACCTACGATCAGCGCTGGAGTGATGATTGCAAACATTCCCTGAAAGAGAACAAAAACCAGATGAGGGATGGTTCCTATGGTCCCACCATCGGCTGTAGCTTGGGAGTGGCTTATGAAGTATGGGCTTAAGTCGGAAATGTTGATTCCTTTAAGAAAGGCCCAGTCGAACCCACCAATAAATGGTTTTAGCCATCCTTCCGACGATCCAAAAGCCATGCTGTAACCAACAACAACCCATTCGACAGTAATTAAACCTGTGATGATAAAACATTGCATGAGTACATTGATCACATTTTTTCGTCTTACAAGACCACCGTAGAATAGTGCTAATCCCGGAATAGTCATCATCAATACAAAGGCAGCAGCAACAATCATCCAGGCTGTATCGCCCGAATCGATGGTTGGAGTGACCGTTGTGGCAGTAGCCGAAGTTGCTGCTTTTAACGAATCGGCTGCTACGGCGGTACTATCCTGCGACCATATACTTAAGGTCGTGAGTAACAAGGCGACTACCAACCCTATTTTTTTAAGATGTGCTTTCATATTTTTACTTTTTAATTTCAATATTATACAAAATTATTCTTCTTCTCCTTTAATAAACAGTGCTTCAGGTCCTTTTTCTCCATTACGGATGCGATAAACTTCTTCCATGTCGGAGATAAAGATTTTACCGTCACCTAGTTCGCCTGTGCGAGCCGAGGTAAGAATGGCATCTACCGTTTTCTTAAGGTTGTGATCACGGACAACGATAGATAGCATAGTTCGATTGATTTTGCTGGTGTCGAGGGTCTGCCCGCGAAAGATCATTTTTTCTGTCGAACGACCAACTCCCGTTGCGTCCCAGTAGGTAAAAAAGTCGATACCTACTTCGTGTAACGCCTTTTTGACGTCCTCAAACTTGGACTTACGAATGATTGCCTCAATCTTTTTCATATCTCTAATGTTTTGATTTTATTAATTCATTCAGAACGATAACCCAACAACTACATAGAGCTGTTCGCGTTCGGGGTTAAATACTATTGAGCCTGATACAGGTATGGAGAAACTATCGGTTACCTTTATTTCTTTTGTGCTTTTTATGCCCACATTACATACATTAAACTCTCCGTCGGAGGTGTACCAGCCATTTCCTGCGCCTACGAATAACGTAAAGGGAGCAAATGCGTAAGCTGCTTCAACATAGGTGTCGCCTCCTTTTGTTCCTGCTCCTCCGGCTTCATTGAAAATGTAATATCCACTAAGGGTAAGTTTTTCAAACAAAGTGTAGCTTAATCCGGCTTCGAAGGCGTGACTACCACTGGTGTCGGAGTAGTCTAAATATTTCTTTCCTGGATAGTAGTAATCGGTGGCTGCAAGTGTTAAACCAAACGGTAATGTATAGCTTAGAAATAAATCTGCTTCCTTATAACCCATTGCATCGAACGATCCCCACACTCCTAAAGAAAAATTAGAGACCGAGGCCACTACTGAAGGCTGAAATGCTGGACCCGTACCGTATTGAGTACCTCTCCAGATATAGCTACTATAAATATCCATTGCCGGTTTAACCGTCAGCTGGGCATAGCTTCCTGCTAATCCAACTGTCATAACTAATAAAATTAATCCAATCTTTTTCATGGTTCAAAAATTTTAAATTAAACAATCTAATTACCCCAAAATATTTTATAATATATTTATTAAATTGTAATATATTTTATATTAACCCCCTATTATTTTCACATCAATAATTTAAAAATAGTATTCTTTTGCAAATATATATTTATTTATTAAAAAAACAAATAAAAATTAAAAAAATACTTTTAAAAAATAAAAAATTAATTCATATAGCTTTTAAAATATCAAATTGTGTGCCTAATTAATTAAATTATGTAAAATTTAAATATGAAATTTTATGGTAGGGTGTATTTGGCTTAATGATTTTTAGGGCAATTTTATTTGTGTGTTTAAGTATCAGAATATGTTAGAATTAATGAAAAAAATAATAGATGCTATTTTACGTCAATCGAGTTTTATAACTTTACCATGTTTTTTTGAGAGGTTATAGGTATTTCTTTTGGAAAAGAATATGAGTAAAAAAGTTAAGGTAGCTCGTTTATCCATTTTTTCAAACCTGTTTCTTATTACCCTTAAGGCTTCTGTTGGCTTTTTAAGCGGATCGATTAGTATTTTGTCAGAAGCAATTCATTCGGGTATGGATTTATTAGCTTCTTTGATTGCTTATTTTTCATTAAAAATAGCCGATACCCCTGCCGATAAAGAGCATCCCTATGGACATGGCAAGTTTGAAAATGTATCGGGTGTAATTGAAGCTTTTTTAATATTTATTGCAGCTGGTTGGATTATTTACGAAGCTATACATAAAATAATCAGTGGGCAATACGAAATTCAGGTTCTTGAATTAGGTATAATTGTTATGGGTATTTCGGCAATAATCAACTTTTTTGTTTCCCGAAAACTTTATCGTGTGGCAAAGGAGACCGATTCGATTGCTCTCGAGGCCGATGCATTGCATTTAAAAACCGATGTTTATACTTCACTGGGTATTTGTATAGCATTGGCGCTAATCTGGCTCACAGGGTGGAATGTATTAGACCCTATAATAGCCATTTTTGTTGCTTTACTTATTGTCAAGGAATCGTATGTTTTGCTTAAAACTGCTTATGCCCCTCTGCTCGATACTTCGCTCGACATAGATGAGGTGAAATTAATTGAGGATGTTTTGAAGGACTATCCAGTAAAGTTTCATGATTTAAAAACTCGTAAAGCAGGCCAGTATCGATTTGCTGAGATGCATATCGAATTACCATCCTCGTTACAACTTAAAGAGGTTCACGATCTGTGTGATGATATTGAAGAAAAAATTAAAACAAAAATTGGCCCTATCGAGATTAATATTCATGTAGAGCCTATCACACAGTAGAAGTAGGTTTGTACAATTTAATTATTCGTTTTTTTTCTGCAAAATATTTACAGGACGGACACGCTCAGGAAGGTATTTGATAGCATTATAAGTCCCATATGCAATAGCCATTCCCAATATAGCTGCAGCAATAATATCACCTGGATAATGTACCCCCAAATATATGCGGCTATACGATACTAATATAGCCCAGATAAAAAAAAGGATCGACCATTTGCGTTTTTTCAATAGCAAACTAAGAAACATAGCTAATGCGAAGGTATTTGCTGCATGAGAAGAGACAAAACCGTATTTTCCTCCTCGATAATTGTTTACGATATGAACTTTGTCCTGAAGTTCGGGATTATGACTTGGTCGTAGTCTACATACTGTAGGTTTAATAATACCCGACGATATACGGTCGCTTAAAAAAATAGTAAATCCTATAGCCAGTAATATCACCCAGCTTTTTTTTCGAAAAATATAAACAATCCATGCAGCAAGAAGAAGATAAAATGGAATCCAAACTTTGGTCAGGCTTAGAAACCACATAAGGGGATCGAGCCAAGGGGTATGTAAATTGTTAAGCAGAAGAAACAGCTCTGTGTCGAGTTGACTAAGGAAAGTTAACATGTTTTTCTCAAAGATATTAATTGTTTAATTCTTGCCAGAGTATATCTTTTAATTCATCAAGACCAGTTTGAGCTACCGACGATATAAATACAGTAGGAATAGGAGGCAACTCCTTTTTTTTACTTGCAATAGTTTCATTATCGGCTAAGTCGCACTTGGTTATGGCTAATACTCTTTTTTTGTATAGAAGTTCGGGGTTGTATTTTTTTAGTTCGTTGAGCAGGATTTGATATTCGTTAATAATGTTTTCGGAAGTTATTGGCACAAGAAAGAGCAGCATTGAGTTTCGTTCGATATGTCGTAGAAAACGAAGGCCTAGTCCACGACCTTCGGCAGCACCTTCAATAATTCCAGGGATATCGGCAACTACAAACGATTTAAAATCGCGATAACTTACCATTCCAAGATTGGGGACGAGTGTTGTAAAGGGATAATCGGCTATTTTAGGTTTAGCAGCCGAGATAACGGATAGCAGGGTAGATTTTCCGGCATTGGGAAAACCTACCAGACCGACATCGGCGAGTATTTTAAGCTCGAGGATAAACCAACCTTCTTCGCCAGGTTCTCCTGGTTGAGCATATCGAGGAGTTTGATTGGTGGGTGATTTAAAATGAACATTGCCTAACCCTCCACGACCACCTCGGGCAATAATTTCTTCCTGTCCATGGTGTAGAATTTCGAATAGTATCTCGCCTGTTTCGGCTCGTCGGGCAACTGTCCCCAATGGAACCTCAATAATTCGATCTTCGCCGTCGGCACCCTTTTTTTCTGCACTACTGCCACTGGTACCATCGGGAGCATGAATATGTTTGGTATATTTTAAATGAAGCAGGGTCCACAATTGTTCGTTGCCTCGAACAATAACATGGCCCCCACGTCCACCATCTCCTCCGTCGGGACCACCTTTGGGGACATATTTTTCCCTTCGTAAATGGGCACTACCTGCTCCGCCCTTACCCGAACGGATGAAAATTTTTACGTAATCGACAAAATTTTCGTTCATGCCCTTTACTTTAGAGGAGTAACATATGCCAATTTACTCGGTTTCGATAGCTTGGCACAGGGCCATGAATATGTCTTCGATGCTTCCAACGCCATTAATGGGTTTGTATTTATTCTGTGCTTTGTAGTATTCTATTACAGGAGCTGTTTTTTGGTTATACTCCTTTATTCGGTTTTCAATAATTTCGGGGTTTTGATCGTCGCTGCGACCACTGGTTAGCCCTCGGTTAAGTAATCGTTTGATAAGCTCTTCTTTAGGGACCTCGAGCGATAACATACATTTGATCTGCATATTGCGCTCGGCCAACATCTTATCCAATGCTGCTGCTTGTGCTGTAGTGCGTGGAAACCCGTCGAAAATAAATCCCTGAGCGTCTCTATTGGCATCGATCTTAGATGCTATCATGCCAATTACTACTTCATCGGGAACTAGTGCACCTTTATCCATGTATTGCTTGGCTTCTAAGCCGAGTTGAGTTTGGTTGGCTATTTCTGCTCTTAGAATATCGCCAGTTGAAAGATGAACTAATCCATACTTAGCTATTAGTTTTTCGCTCTGTGTTCCTTTGCCACATCCCGGAGGACCAAATAATACTATATTCAACATAGGTTGTACCTTTTAAGTTAATAACTTGAATTTTGTCTGCAAAGCTATGTTTTTTTCTCCAAAGTAGAATCGATTGAGTATGCCGAATTTTTTTGACACTCCTCTATATTTAAGCCCCAGTTTGATTAATTGTTTTTAGAATAACCTTAATACTTGATTGTCAAGACATAGATAATACAGTGAGTCACTTTTTCAAAATATTATGCTAAAAAAAAATTTAACAATTTTTTGGAAATTTAAAAACTATTATTACCTTTCGTCCCGAAATTAAGTACTAATCAACTAAGCAAACTATTCACTACACTACCAACTAAACTAATTATTAACTAAGCACTAACTTGTAGGGGAGCCGTGATGTGATATCACGGCTTTTTCATTTAATCGACGCATGTTATTTCAAAAGAATATGTCTAAATTTATCATTAAAAACCAAATGTCGAACTCTGCTTTTTTCTTTTTTATCCTATTCTTTATTTCTTGCTTTCCTCATGTTGATGCTCAGCAGGGAGAGAACAGACATTATTCTTTAAGCCTCTTACCCTCATATGCTTATTTTGGTTCTATTGATGAGATTCATTCGCCCTATCGGTATAGTGGGAAGAACTTTTCTGTTTTAGTTGAGGGGAAGGTATGCCAGAGCACAAAGTTTCAATCCCTCTCTTTAAGTTTCGAGTCAATAAATCGTCGCCCCAATAATCTACCCATAAAAGAAAGTATACTTTTAGAAAGCTACGATAATAACAGGGGATCATACCTATGGGCTACTACAGGAACTTTCTTAAGAAAACAAACCTACGTGGTGCAACAAAATTTTACAAGTAATTATCGAATACCTTTGAGTTACATAGGAGGAGATTATTTCTTAGGATATTTTCAGCAATTGATTGCTGTAAATTGTCCAAATCTTCCTATGCTTGAGCTTTTTTCTTTATCAGCAGGGGTATCAAGCTCTTTCAAATTACCTATTGCTAAACACATACAATATCAAATTTATTTTCAATGGTTATTGTTTTCTCTCGATGCACGAAATTCCTATGCGTCGGTCGATGGATATTTGAATGAAAACGAAGATTTAAATTTTTATATCGATTATCTGAAAAAACATGTAAAAGCAAATAGTTTTTGGTTTCATAATTATTGTGCTGTAAGTCAAACTATTACTTATGAGATTAATATGAATTGGGCATTTATTGGAGGTTATCATTTTGCATATCGTAAAATGTCGTACCCGCGAACCTTAAAGTCGATGTCATATAATTTTTATCTTGGATTTCAATATGCGTGGTAAATTTTATAATGTTTTTTTTGCGATCTTGTTTTCGTTCCTTTGTGGGGGGTGTACCGAGGAATGGTTGGAGGAACCTTATTCAAATACTCCGCTTGGGGTATTTGATGCAATATGGGACGAATACGATAAAACATACGGAGCCTTCGAGGTGAAAAATATCAACTGGGATTCGTGTCGTATGAAATATCGTATTCAACTAACCTCAGAATCTTCGAACGACAAGCTGTATGCTGTTGTTTGCAGTTTACTTGCCGAGTTAAAGGATGGTCATGTTCAGCTGTTGGCAAATGGATACAAACGTTTTTATGCTGTACCCTTGCCAGCTGTTTTCCCCGATAGCAGGTATTACGAAAATGCTTCGGAAATTGCCCTGCTTTTCGATCTTGTAAAGAATAGATATCTTTTCAATGCTAAGGATTCGGGTAGTTTTTTTTATGGTTTTATTTCGCTTCGTTCAGTGAATAAAAAAATTGGGTATCTTTATGTACCTGGTTTCGACCGGGAGAGTTTTTCTTTCGAATTTATTGATCAGGCTCAAAGAAGTTTTGCATCGTGCGATGGCATAATAATCGATCTGCGTTTTAATGGCGGAGGCTCGTCTGATGTTCTTTCTTCTTTCATCAATCGTTATGCCGATTGTGAGCGGTTGTTTCTTTTATCGAAAATTCGTAACGGAGCAAGACATGGCGATTTTACTGATTTTATACGTCATTATATGCGTCCTGAGGCTGTAAACATAGGTAAAACACCATTGATAGTTCTTGTAAATCGTCACACAGCCAGTTCTGCTGAACATTTCGTTTTAGCCATGCGCACTCGTCCTAATACCCTTATTGTTGGAGATAGCACTATTGGTGCTTTGTCGACAGTGGTTCAGCGCATGGCCCCAAACGGTTGGGAGTATCGTACCTGTCCTCAGGTGCTGTACGATACAACTGGCAATATTCTTAGAAATTCAGATGGTCAATATCCCGACGGGATTGGCCTTGCACCAGATTTATTCGTAAAAAATTACCTTCGCGAAATTTACAGAGGATACGATAGGGTTTTGGCTACCGCATTAAATTATTACGAAGAATACTTTAGCGAAAAAATAAAGTAGCAGTGTAACATATTGCTATATACACTAACTTTGTACTTAATTTTTGACAGTGTTTTATCAAGCTTATTTATGACTTCAACACTTCAAAATATCCGACAGATCAGTAAACTGACTGCTTTTTTAGGTACGCTTATCCTGCATTTACTTGTGGGAATTGTAATATATGTTGCCAAGATTTCGGCATTTTATTCGCAAGAGATACAAGTAAAAGTCGAGACACCCGAGAGTATTCGGCAGGAACAGGAAGATGCTATCAGGAAAAAAGAAGAATTGCGGAAACAGATAGAACAAATGAGTGCTCGACTTGATGCATACTTGGCAGCTCAACAGAGAAAAAATATCGGGGTTAATCTTTCGGACGATCGGATAACTGCTGGCGAAAAAGATTTGAGCGAAACTCAAAAAGAAATTGAACAAGCTAAGAAGCAAATTCAAAGTATTCAGGAAAATCTGGAAAAAACAAAAAATATCACACTCTCAACAACCGATGAGGGGGCTTCGGTACCTACAGAAAAGAAATATAAAGCCGAGGGTAAGCTTGCGGTATATAAAGGGCCAACCAATATTTATTACAATTTGCCCAATCGGAACGCTGTAGACTTGTATGTGCCGGTTTACAAATGCCCTTCGTTAGGAAAAGTTGTGGTTATTATTCTTGTCGATAGAAGTGGACGAGTGACAGAAGCCAAGGTTGATAAAACCCAGAGCGACGCCGACCCCTGTCTTATAGATGCTGCAGAGGATGCTGCTTTACGTTCGAGGTTTAATGTAGGCGGTAATGTCTCCGACTTACAAAAAGGGACTATTACGTACCTCTTTGTTAGCCAGTAGTGATGAAAAAAACTATATCCTATCATATTATCGACGTTTTTGCCCCAAAACCCTATTCAGGTAATCCTTTGGGGGTTTTTTTCGATTTTGGAAAGCTTCGATCAGAAGAAATGCAAAAAATTGCTAAAGAGCTGAATTTTTCCGAGACAACTTTTATTACTTCTTCCTCGAAACAAGATGGAAGTTTTCCGATCAGAATTTTTACACCTGCTTCTGAAATCCCTTTTGCTGGTCATCCTACCTTGGGTACTGCTTATATTTTGCTCAAATATCTCGAGTCTTCGTCTTGCAAAAAGATATTTTTAAGTTTACCAGTGGGTAATATTCCCGTTTCTGTCGAAGATGATGAATTTTGGATGACACAACAACAACCCGAATTTGGGAGAGAATTGCCAAAACAATTGTTGGAGAATGTACTTGGACTCCAATCTTCCGATTTTATTGAATCCTATCCTGTTATGGAGGTTTCGACAGGCTTGCCATTTACCATCGTTCCTCTTAATTCTCTCGATGCTCTTAAAAAAGCTTCTGTGGAGGAGAAAGCCTATCATGTTTTTATACAAACTGCTAAGGCCAAAGGGATTTTGGTTTATTGTAGCGAACCTTATGAAACACATCATCAGATTGCAGCACGAGTTTTTGTACCATATCTAGGGATACCTGAGGACCCGGCTACAGGGAGTGCAGCAGGTTGTTTGGCTGCTTATCTTTTGAAAATTAACCCAAATGCCCAAATCGACCTGAACATTGGACAAGGTTATGAAATAGGTCGACCCTCGGAGATAAAAATTAAGGCTTATTTCGAAGATGGAAAATATCATATACGAGTGGGTGGTGTTGTGAAAGAAATTGCAAAAGGAGAATGGAATATTGGAATGTAAATTATTAATAAAAAAGTTTTACTGTGGAGGCAACGGTTATTCATAAATTTTTCGAATCACTTCGAGGGAAAAAAATTCTGGTTGTTGGCGATGTCATGATCGACTCGTATGTTTGGGGCAGGGTAGATCGGATCTCACCCGAAGCTCCGGTACCTATCGTGTCGGTATTGAAACGTGAAGATCGGTTGGGAGGGGCTGCAAATGTGGCGCTGAATATTGCTTCATTGGGTGCAGAACCTATTTTATGCGGCTTAATAGGGGTTGATAGCCAGGAGATGATTTTCCGTAAACTTATGCACGATAATCTTCTTACCGATGAGGGTATTTTTACTGCCTCAAATAGACCAACAACAGTTAAAACTCGAATAATTGGAGGAAAACAGCAATTATTACGAATCGACGAGGAAAATAGTCAGCCTGTTGATGAACATACAGAAGAGCTTTTTTTGACTCATATTCAAAAAATATGTAAAAACAAAGATTTTGATGCTATAATTTTTCAGGATTACGATAAAGGTGCTCTTACGCCTGCAATAATTAACTGGATTATTGATTTTGGTCGAAAAAATCAAATACCCACATTGGTCGATCCCAAACGTCGTAATTTTTCGGCTTACGAAGGGGTGACACTTTTTAAACCCAATTTTAAGGAATTCTGCGAGGGTTTACAGGTCGATCTTGACAAAACGGACCGGCAAGGTATTTTTGCTTCAGCAGTTAACTTTTTACAAAAGCATAATATCCAATATCTTTTGCTTACTCTTTCGGAACTCGGCGTTATGTTAGTTAGTTTGAAAGAGTATTTTGTTATACCTGCACATGTTCGCGATATTGCCGATGTTTCGGGTGCGGGCGATACAGTGATAAGTGTTGCTGCTTTGTGCTTAGCTGCAGGTATGACGCCTTATCAGGCTGCTGCTTTAGCTAATTTAGCAGGTGGGCTGGTGTGCGAAAAAGTGGGTGTGGTACCTATCACACGGCAGATGCTTGAGAGTGAGTTGCTCAACTGGAAAAGTTTCGATATAGCATAAAAAATCTGCTAATGGTGGTTTATAGCATTATGTCGTGATTATTCCTTTTTACTTGCTGGTACAATTTCCAGTCGAACCGATATAGCTGGGCTGGTTTGTGAGCAACTTTCTGTTGCTTTTCTTCGAGAGGAACAATGAACGGCATTTTGAGGAGCTTACGGCGGAAATTTCGTTTGTCGAATGTGGTGTTAAGGATTGTTTCATATATTTTTTGGAGCAAACCCAAGGTAAACTTCTCGGGTAATAATTCAAATACCAGGGGGTTGTATTTAACTCCCTCGCGTAAGTACGATAATGCTTCGTAAAGAATTTGCTTGTGGTCGTATGCCATTTCTTCGGGGATTGTTTCGATATCGTACCATGCAGGATTGCGCTTAAACATTTCGGGATGTGTTTGCTGTTTGGTTACGCTAAGTTTGTATTTGTTGGCGTCGACCAGCGAGTAAAATCCTACTGTTAGCACTCTCTGACTGGGGTCTTGGTGAATATTTTTTAGCCACAAAATATCACGTTCTTGACGACTAAGACGATCCAAATCGCCGAAAGTCTTAAATTGATGTAAGGGGATATCTTCAATCCCTGTAAACTCGACAAGAACTCTTTTTGCAGCTGCCTCGATGGGTTCGTTGTTGAGTACATGGCTCCCAGGCAATATTTTGTCAGAGAAAATAACTTTGTGTGTAGCCTGATCGAGCATCACCCTTTCGAGCAAAAGAACTTTTAATCGTTCAAAATCGTATCCAAATATGACACAATCGACCGAAACATAATCCTGAAAATCCATAGGCCAACGTGTTTTTTTACAAATATAAAAGAAAAAACAATTCTTAATAGAACAAATACGTTAAAATCAACCTTCAGGAAGATTTAATCCGATAGCGGTCTTGTAAAAATAAGAAAATATCCTACCTAAACCTTTCCGTTTGACTCAAAAAGGCAGGTAAGTTCAATAAAGTCGTCGACAGATAGGTTTTCCGGTCTTTTTTCGAAAAGAGGGGATAATTGTATGTCTGCAGGAAAAAAAAGACGAAGGGTGTTTCGAAGCATCTTACGTCGTTGACCGAAAGCAGTTTTTACAATACGAAAGTAGTTTTCTTCTTTGCAGGGCAAGTTGTCTCTTTTATTTCGAAAAAGCCGAATTACTGCACTATTTACTTTTGGTGGAGGAAAGAAGACACTTGGAGGAACCTTAAAAAGAAATTCGATATCATAAAATGTTTGAAGCAAGACACTAAGTATTCCATATTGTTTTGAACCTGGAGCCGAAGCGATACGTTCCGCTACTTCGTATTGCACCATTCCAACTACCTGTTCGACCAGATGTTTGTGATTGAGAATTTTAAAAAATATTTGGCTGGATATGTTATAAGGAAAGTTACCCACTATACAGGAAGAGGGAGGAAGAACTTCTTCGAGGTTCAGCAGCAGGAAGTCTCCGATAATGATGTTTTCGGATGGCAAAGTGCCAGAGTTTATCAAAGCATCAACCGACTCGGTATCGATTTCGATTACTTTTAGCTCTGGAAAACGTTCGATGAGAAAGCGGGTAAGCGCTCCAGTACCTGGTCCAACTTCGAGAACAAACGAGGGATTACCCTCAATACTTCCGGCTATTTTCCGGGCAATATTAGGATCGATTAAAAAATGTTGTCCCAAATATTTTTTTGGTCGGACACTCACAGATTTTAGTATGACATCTTTTCGAACTGGTCAATCAGTCCGTCAAGGAATGTTTGTATAGGTTTTGAGGCCATCAGCTTTAGCATTGGGTTGAGGTCGACTTTTAGAGTAAGTTTAATACGGGTGTCGTAAGGAGCAACTTCTTTGAGCTGAATCCAAAAGTAAAAATTATAAGGATTTTCTCCAATAGCCGTAATTTTAATCAGCTTATTTTCCTCTTTTTCTATAATCTTAAGTCCGGTATCGCCTACCATATCGACTGTAAAATGGCACTCATCGGCTGTTGCCTGCCAGTTTTTTATTTTATCTGCTGGCACAAAACCCGAGAAGTTTCTGAAATCACTTAGCATACGATAAATAACATCGGCCGACCGGTTTACTTTACCAATGCGACTTTCAAATTTCGATTCCATATTGTTCAATTAAATTTTATTTCCCCCAATTTTCGGGGTTTGTGCGCCATTGCTTTAGGACTTCTATCCAGTGGGGTTGAATGTATTTGTTCGAGATGGCTGTTTCAATAAGTGCATTGTAGTTGCTGAGAGTGTGGAGGGTAACTTTTTCGAGCTCAAAATTTTGCTCAGCAATTGGAAACTGATAGGAAAATATAGCAACCATCCCCAATACCTCGGCACCTGAGTTGCGAAGTGCCTTGACTGCTTTAAGGCTACTGCCTCCTGTGGAAATAAGATCTTCAATAATGACTACTTTTTGTCCTTTTTCGAGGTGCCCTTCAACTAAATTTTCCAGTCCGTGGTCTTTGGGTGCCGAGCGCACGTAGCAGAATGGAAGATTAAGCTGGTCGGCAACCAATGCCCCTTGAGCAATAGCTCCTGTTGCAACTCCAGCAACTACTTCGGCAGAAGGAAAATATTTTTTGACTGTATTGCAAAGTGCATCGCGAATGTAACTTCGTATCTGAGGAAAAGCTAATGTTTTACGATTATCGCAATAAATGGGCGATTTCCATCCCGATGCCCATGTAAATGGCTTTTCGGGCGAAAGTTTAACAGCCTCGCACGAAAGCAGAAATTCGGCTATAGTTCGATTATAATCCATATGAACGCATTATCTTTGTTCGTTAAAACTTGTGGCAAATGTATAAAGTTTTTTTTAACGACAGTTTTTTGCTTGTAACATCAAGCCTTCCCGAAGCACAAAGTGTTGAGGTAAAACGCTATGAGTCTCCTTTACAACTCAATCAATGGATTGAAATTGTTCGAAATTCCGATAATCCCGTCAGATGGGCATTGATTACCGAACAGGTTCATCAAACCTGGGATACCTTATTTCACCATCTTCCCACAGTCGAAGCTGCCGGAGGCGTAGTCCGAAACACTGAAGGCAAATATCTTTTTATTTACAGGCGTAAACGATGGGATTTGCCCAAAGGGAAAATGGATGCTAACGAAACTCCCGAACAAACTGCATTACGCGAGGTGGAAGAAGAAACGGGTTTGTCGCCTTTAAAAATTTTGAATTTTTTAACGCATACCTATCACATTTATCTTCTTAAAGATCGTTTTACCATTAAACGAACACACTGGTTTCTGATGCAATACTCTGGAAGCAAAGCCCCAGTGCCTCAACATATTGAAGATATTGAACGTGCTGAATGGATGACCGTTGACCAGTTCCTGAAAGTGCAGGAACCTGTTTTTGGAACGGTTAAAGATATAGTAATAAGCTTGATATAATTGTTAAACTGCCAAAAGATGATTAAAAAGCCAGTTTTTGTTTGCATACTGTTTACGATAGTTAATTTTGCTTTAATGGGTCAATCGGCCGACACTCTATGGAATCAGACCGATGCAAAAGGTTTAAAGCAGGGTTACTGGCGAGCTTATTATAACAATGGTAAACTTCGGTATAAAGGATTTTTCAAAGATAATCAACCCTTGGGTGAGTTTAGACGATATTACGAAAGTGGTGGTATTTTGGCTATTCAGCATTTTACATCGAGCGGAAGTTCTTATGTCACCCTTTATTACGAGAACGGCCAAGTAGCTGCTAAAGGAAAATATCTTGGCCAAAAAAGAGATAGCCTTTGGCAATTTTATTCCTATTACGATAAAACCCTTCGTTTGGAAGAAAATTATAAGGATGGTAAACGGAATGGTCTTTCGGTTAAGTATTATCCCAATCGCCGACCTGCCGAAACGCTTAATTGGATCGATGATAAAAGGGAAGGAGAGTGGAAACAATATTTTCAGGATGGTAACTTAAAACTCGAGGCAATGTATGTTAATGATAAACGACATGGCTATTTTCGGTTATATCGGCCCAATGGAATGCCCGAGGTGTTTGGTCAATTTTCCGAAAAC
Source organism: Bacteroidales bacterium (assembly GCA_026416115.1). GTDB lineage: Bacteria > Bacteroidota > Bacteroidia > Bacteroidales > DTGW01 > JAKPGM01. Next base: position 26,086 of record JAOAFU010000202.1, read on the forward strand.
CTGATGGATGGTGAATGGGTTTATTTCGACGAAAAAGGTCAGGAACGCATGCACATTCGATATCGAAAGGGCGAAGCTTTGAATCCGGCTTTACTCGATAGTCTACAGCAAGAACTTATTAAATCGATGGATGCCAATCAGGGCAAATTTCCCGAACCTACTGAGGAAAACTTTTTCCCTACCCGTCAATGATGATATGCAGATACGCCAAGATAATTGGATGCTTATTTGTTCTAGTTGCAGTTACGATAAACTGTATTCTGAAGGCTCAGTCTACAAATTTGTTCAGAATATATCTAGTCGATAAGCAAAGTGGTATTTCCATTGCAAAGGGTAATGCTTTCCTATCGGATCGGGCCATCGTTCGTCGAAGTAGATATCAAATTCCGATAGATGAAAAAGATTTACCAGTTTCAAAAGCTTATCTCGATAGTATAGTAGGGATAGGTCTCAAAATTATTTGTACCTCACGCTGGATGAATACAGTTTTAGTGTCGGGAATGGACTCAGCAAAATATGAACGACTTAAGCAATTTGGGTTTGTTCGGCAGATTCGCCAGGTAGCAGACACCCTTCACAAAACGATGGCGAAGTCAAGAAAATTTAATATTGAATATCATTCGTCTTATACATCAGTTCCTACTTGGCGACAAATTGAACTTAACAATGGTTATTTTTTGCACGAAAAAGGATATAGAGGCAAGGGAGTGTGGATAGGCATAATTGATGCAGGTTTCAAGCAAGCATATGATTGTTTGTCGTTACAAACTATATATTCCGAGGGACGAATTATCGCAACGCGAGATTTTGTAAGACCCGATAGTGGTATTTATACGGGCAGTTATCATGGTACAGCAGTTCTCTCAGTAATGGCTGCCTGGGGTACCGATTCGTTGTTAGGAACAGCTCCGGCAGCCACATATTTACTTTTAAAATCAGAAGATGTTTATGCCGAGTATCCTGCAGAGGAAGATTTTTGGGTGGCAGCAGCTGAGTATGCCGATAGTATAGGGGTCGACATTATAAATACTTCACTCGGATATACTACATTCGATAATTCCGATTACAATTATAGCTATTCCGATATGAACGGTGCAACTACTTTTATCTCACAAGCTGCATCTATTGCAGCATCAAAGGGGATGCTCATAGTAGTAAGTGCTGGAAATGAGGGGGACGACAAATGGCATTATATTAGCGCTCCTGCCGATGCGAAAGGGATTATTGCGGTGGGAGCAATAGATGAAAATGGGATGAGGGCGCTGTTTTCGTCGGCAGGCCCTAGTTCCGATGGGCGAATTAAACCCGAAGTTATGGCCATGGGTAAAGGTGTTAGAGCAGAATATGCACCTGCCTATTTTCGTCCCGTCAGCGGAACATCGTTTTCAGCACCTGTCATTACAGGCCTTGCTGCTTGCCTCTGGGAAGCTTTCCGCGATAAATCTTCAGCTACTATCCGCGAGGCTATTATCCGCTCTTCTTCTCTCTATTCCATACCCGATACCCTTATGGGTTATGGAATACCCGATTTTTTTGTAGCCTATAACTGGCTTATGCAATATAAAAGCAATTCAAACAATTTTGCATTATATCCTAATCCATGCCGAGAAAAACTATCGGTTGAATGGTATAATCCGGATAAAGCAAAAGTTTCGATAACCTGCATCAATATTCTGGGGCAAGTTTTTTTTCGAAAGATTAGCAACGAACCTCATTGTCAAGAGCTCGATCAGGAGATAAGTTTTTTACCTTCTGGAACCTATATCCTTCAGTTAGTAGGTCCTCAAGGGTTTGCCAATCTCAAATTTGTAAAATTTTAGCTTATGGAGAAAGAAGTACTTTCGTTGTACGAGTTAACTACTTTAGTACGAGAAGTAATAAGCTATTCGTTCGACGATACCTACTGGATTAAAGCTGAGATTGTCCGTGTAAACGAAAATGCAAGTGGGCATTGTTATCTCGAATTGGTCGAGAAATCGGAGCACACCGATACAATTATTGCCCAATGCCGTGCTATTATTTGGCGTAATATTTATAGTACTATAGCAGCTCATTTTCGGAATGTCACCCATCGCGAACTCGAAACGGGAATGAAAATCTTGTTTCGTGCCCGTGTCGAATTTCATCAAATATACGGTTTTAGCCTGCATATTACCGAAATCGATCCCCATTTCACTTTAGGCGAGATGGTTGCTCGTAAAATGCAAATCATCGAGCAGCTGAAGCGTGAAGGTATTTTTGATATGAATCGCAGCCTAACATTTCCCTTGGTTCCTCAAAGAATAGCTATAATTTCATCTAAAACTGCTGCAGGCTACAACGATTTTATAAGACATTTAGAGGAAAACAGTTTGGGTTACAAGTTTCGGATCCATTTATACCAGGCTACCATGCAAGGAGAAAAGGCCGAACAGTCGATCATAAAAGCATTAGAGAAGATTTTTGACAAAGTTGATCATTACGATGTAGTGGTAATTATTCGAGGTGGAGGTTCGCAGGTCGATTTAAGCTGTTTCGATAATTATCAGCTTGCAAGTCATATAGCACAGTTCCCTATTCCTGTTTTAACTGGTATTGGTCATGAGCAAGACGAGTCGATAGTCGACCTGATTGCATATCGTGCACTAAAAACACCAACTGCTGTAGCCGATTTTCTAATCGAAGTGACGATGGCATTTGAAAATCAACTCGACGATTATTTTTCAATAGTATTTCAAAACCTTTCGCAAAACCTATTTGAACAAAAAAAATATTTAGACGAGGTTTCTCGTAAAGTCCCTTATCACTTACAACAGCTTTTGCTCAAGCATACCCATCAAATTCAGGTATTACATTCGACTGTGCTTGAGCACTCGCAGAAACTTATCATGCAAGAAGATAGCAAAATTCGAATGGTGGTTTTAAATGTAAATTATGCAGTGCAACGTAATATACATTTTCGTAGCCAACAGGTTCAGACGTATCTGTACCAAAGTTTGAGCGAAGCCAGACAAAGGTTATTGCAACAGCAAAATCGATTAGATTTTCTGCATACGAAAGCCGAACTATCAAATCCGGCACACATTTTGAACAAGGGGTATTCTATTACCCTATTTGAGGGAAAGCCCTTGCTAAAAGCCAACGATGTTGATGATAATGCGATTATCGAAACCCTTTTGTACGATGGTAAATTAACCAGCAAGGTAATTAAAAAAAATCCCTAACTTTAGCCGCTGCATAAATTAAAATTTTCGATTATGGCATCGAGTGAGGAAATGATTAGAAATGCTTTTAAGAAAAAAGACTGGGCCGAAATACAAATTTCCGATTCTTGGCGTATTTTCAAGATTATGTCGGAATTTGTCGAAGGGTTTGAAAAATTAGCACGTATTGGTCCGTGTGTTACTATATTTGGTTCGGCACGTACTACACCTGACAACAAATATTTCAAGCTGGCCGAAGAGATTGCTTATAAGTTAACCCAGCATGGATACGGTATTATAACGGGTGGGGGCCCAGGGATTATGGAGGCAGCCAATATGGGTGCCAAAAAAGGAGGAGGTAGTTCGGTGGGTATCAATATAGCTTTGCCTTTTGAGCAAAAACCTAATGTTTTTATTGATCCCGATAAGCTTATAACTTTCGACCATTTCTTTGTGCGAAAGGTTATGTTTATGAAATATGCTCAAGGGTTTGTGGTGCTTCCAGGAGGTTTTGGAACTCTCGACGAACTTTTCGAAGCAATCACCCTTATTCAAACTGGCAAAATCGGAAAATTCCCTATCGTTATGGTTGGTAAAGAATACTGGGAAGGATTGATTAAATGGGTAAAGGAAACCTTACTCGAAGATGAAGCCAACATTAGTCCCGAAGATATGGAAATTTTCACTGTTGTAGACGAAGCCGACGAGGTGGTTGCAATTATTAATGAGTTTTACTCGAAATATTTACTCAGTCCCAATTTTTAAAATGGTTATTAATTTCTACTTAATCCATGGAGCTAATAAAATTTCTTATCGATTTTGTATTGCATATCGATAAACATTTGAACGAAATAATTATTAATTACAATACCTGGACCTATCTAATTCTTTTTCTAATAGTATTTTGTGAAACTGGACTGGTGGTAACCCCTTTTCTACCTGGTGACTCGTTATTGTTTGCTGCTGGTACTTTTGCTGCCATAGGAGCTCTAAATATTACTGTATTACTGCTTGTCCTATTCTTTGCCGCAGTTTTGGGCGATAACAACAACTATTTCATTGGTCGTTTTATAGGAAACAAGGTCTATGAAAAAAATTATCGCTTGATTAAACGTGAGTATCTTGAAAAAACACACGCTTTTTATGAAAAACATGGTGGCAAAACTGTAATTTTTGCTCGTTTTATGCCTATTCTACGTACGTTTGCCCCTTTTGTGGCTGGAGTAGGTACAATGAACTATCCGCGCTTTTTTATGTTTAGTATTATAGGCAATCTGCTTTGGGTAAATATATTTTGTTGGGCAGGTTACTTTTTTGCTAATAATACCTTTGTAAAAAATAATTTTTCGATGGTAATTGTTGGCATTATTCTCGTGTCTCTTTTACCACCAATTATTACCGTATTACGAGAGAAGTTCAAAAGAAAGAAATGAACAAAAAAAATGAACAAAATATTTTCCGAGATAGAAAACCGGCGCTATTTGAAGCAGATCCAATCTGCCGAGGTAGGAATAGAAGGGCAAGTCAAATTAAAACAAAGTAAAATACTTGTGGTGGGTGCTGGTAGTATGGGTGTTCCTGTACTTCAGTATCTTGCAGCCGCGGGGGTTGGGATTCTCGGGATATGTGATTTTAAAACAATTCAAGAAGCCGATTTTCCTGCTCAAATTATGTATGGAATGGGCGATTTGGGCAAACTAAAAACCATAGTCGCAAAGGAAAAACTTCAATTGCTTAATCCATTTATTTCTATACAAATACACAATATTCAGCTTCGCGAAGAAAATGTTCGCCTTATTTGCGAGGGATATGATCTGATTATCGATTGCACTAACGATTTAAGCTTGGCCCTCTTGATATTACGTTCGGTCAGTATTCCTCTCCTTATAGGCAGATTGACTCGTTCTGCCGGTTATTTGTGGTTCTTTCCACAGGGGGAAAAAAGGCCAGAAATAGCTGAGTTATCAGATATAATTCCCGAGACCAATGTCTTTGGAAGTTTATACGGCATTGTTGGATGTATGCTGGCGTTTCAGGCTATGCAAGTCGTCTTATCAAATGTTCATGAAATAAAATCTTTAAAAATCAATTTTTGAATAACTTAATGTAATATAAAATTTTTGAATATGGTTGAATTCTTCGGAAAGTATATTTTTTTCATTGTTTTTTTTGTTGTAGTTCTTGGTGCTTTGTTGGTTGATTTGCTCCTTGTAGGTCGTAACAAACATGTTATTTCTCTGAAAGAGTCGCTTCTGCTAACTGCATTTTGGATGAGCCTTGCCATGGGCTTTTATTTTTTCATTTGGTTTTTTGGCGACCATATTCATCAAATGACCAACATATACGAACTAAAAGCTTTTGTTCAAACTTATTCCCCCCATATAATCATCAATACCGATAATTTCGAGGAGGCTCTTGCAATTTACCGCCAAAGCGCTGCAATGGATTATTTGGCGGGTTATTTTCTCGAATTCTCCTTGTCGCTCGATAATGTTTTTGTAATTCTCATGATTCTTACCTCTTTCTCGGTCGATCCTAAAAATTACAAAACTGTACTTTTCTGGGGAATACTTGGTGCAATCATTATGCGGTTCATTTTTATTTTTGCTGGCTCGGCACTTGTTACCCGTTTCGAATGGTTACTATACCTGTTTGGGGCTTTTCTTGCTTATTCGGGAGTCAAAATGTTTATCGAACGAAATAAAGAGGAAAACAGAGATATTCATGAGCATCCCCTCGTCAAATACCTTTCTCGTCATATTAATGTTCATCCGACTTACATCGACGGCTATTTCTGGAAAAAAATTGATGGTAAGCTTTTCTTCACCCCTTTGTTTTT